>JAFRVI010000090.1 GCA_017438525.1 Clostridia bacterium | reverse complement strand
GAACTATACGAAAACATTATCGGTGAAAAGCTTGAAAAGTCATCTGACAGTGACCTGCTTGCCAGAATCGAAAACAACGTAAACGCTTACCTTAAGAAGTAAGTTTCAGTAACGACGTATTAAGAAAAAGTGTCCGGACGTATAGTATGTGCGGACACTTTTTTTGTTTCTTACGGAAGACGTAATCAGCGGTGCTGTATTCATGACTGACATGGAATCACGCTGTTTCAGGAAAATTGATCAGCAGATCGGAAAGTCTGAGGAAGATGGTCTCTGCGAGTGAATTTATTTTCGGAACCCGTAATGAAAACATGGGGCGGTTATCCGCCCCATGTTAATTTCAGGTATTTAAGATTTACTTAGCCAGATGTCTGAGTACTTCAGCCTTGTCGATCTGTTCCCAAGGGAATTCTTCACGACCGAAGTGACCGTAACTTGCGGTTGGAAGATAGATAGGTCTCTTGAGATTGAGCATTTCAATCAGACCGTAAGGTCTCAGGTCAAAAGTCTTTCTGATGATATCCACAAGCTTGGCTTCGGAAATGATACCGGTACCGAAGGTGTTTACTGAGAGTGATACTGGTTCGGCAACACCGATTGCGTATGAAACCTGAATTTCACACTTCTTGGCAAGACCTGCCGCTACCACGTTCTTGGCAACGTATCTTGCCGCATAGGCGGCACTTCTGTCCACCTTTGACGGATCCTTGCCTGAGAATGCGCCACCGCCGTGTCTGGCGTAGCCGCCGTAGGTGTCGACGATGATCTTTCTGCCGGTCAGACCGGAGTCGCCGACGGGCCCGCCGACTACGAAGCGGCCGGTGGGATTGATCAGGATGCGGGTCTTCTCGTCGATCAGTCCGGCGGGAATGGTCGGATAGATGACGTTTTCGATGATTCCCTTACGGAGTGTTTCAAGCGAAACGTCGGCTTTGTGCTGCGAGGAAACGACGACGGTGTCGATGCGCTGCGGCTTGCCGTCGACGTATTCGACCGTGACCTGAGTCTTTCCGTCCGGGAAGAGATAGGGCAGAGTGCCGTTCTTTCTGACGGCGGTAAGACGCTTGGCGAGCTTGTGAGCGAGGGAAATGGCGAGCGGCATGAGCTCGGGCGTTTCGTCGCAGGCGAAGCCGAACATAATGCCCTGGTCGCCGGCGCCGCCGCCGATGCTCTCGCTGTCGGCCTTGTCCTCGAGCGACTTGTCGACGCCCATGGCGATGTCGGGAGACTGCTCGTCTATGGAAGTGACGACAGCGCAGGTGTCGGCGTCGAAGCCGCACTCGCTCGTGTAGCCGATGTCGCGGAGCGCCTTTCTGACGATGCCGGGAATATCGGCGTAAGAAGTTGTGGTGATTTCGCCCATAACGCTGACGATGCCGGTTGTCGCGGTGGTCTCGCAGGCAACGCGCGCGTTGGGGTCGTTGGCGATTATCGCGTCGAGGACGGAATCGGAGATACGGTCGCAGACCTTATCGGGATGCCCCTCGGTAACGGATTCGCTGGTGAAAAGATATCTGCTCATACTTTTTCCTCCTGTATGTTGAAATAAATATGTTGTGGTTTCCAACTGAATATATTACAACATATTGCGTTTATTGTCAAGTGAAATCGCTTAAAATATGCCGGCTATACCGTAAGAAATACAGGTGACGACGACGCCGGCTACGAGAACGCCGAGAATAACGGCGAGAAACGCCTTTTTGAAGCGTATCCCGAGGAAGTTCGCGACGAGCGAGCCGGTCCACGCGCCGGTTCCCGGCAGCGGGATCGCGACGAAAACCGCGAGCCCGAGGAACGACAGGTTTTCCCGCCTTTCCGACTTTACCTCGGCTCTGCGTTCCGCCCACAGCGCCATCCTGCGCGTGAGCTTAAAACGCTTCAGCCAGCCGATGATCTTGTGGATGAAAAGCAGTATGAACGGCGCGGGTATCAGGTTTCCGATAACGGCGATGCCGAAGGACTGCCAGAAGGGCAGTCCCAATACGCATCCGAGAGGTATGGCTCCGCGCAGCTCGATGATCGGTATCATCGAGCAGAAGAAGACCGCGAGCTGCGGCGGGAACGTTTCGGTAAAGAACGTCTTAATCGCTTCGATCAAGTTTCCACCTCGATTATCAATCTGTTACGCCCGTTTTGTTGAGGATGAGCATAACGGGCTTGAAGAGCAGTCCGGTAACGACGGCGTTGATGCCGAATTTTACGAGATTGAACGGGATTATCGGGAAGGGCAGGAGAGTAACCACTATCGAACGCGCCATTCCGGTGTAAATGGGCGTGAAGATGATGTTCATCGGCACCATGACCGCCGTGGCAATGAGCGCGGCGGCTCCGAGACCGACAATCGCGGAAACGAAGGTGCGGCGCTTTCTGTATATCATTCCGCAGACGAAAGCCGCGATCCCGGTCGCGACAATGTGCATGATGATGCCGAGGTTAAAGCCGCTTATCAGCAGCCCCTGCGCCAGCGATACGACGACCGTCAGCACGATCGACCAGAGCGGCGAGATCGCGAGAGAGCATATAAATATCATTATATCCGCGGGATCGTATTCGAGATACGGCGCCGACGGGAATATCGGTATGTGCACAAGATAGACCAGTACGATCGAAATCGCCGCGAACATTGCCAGTACGGCGACCGTTTTCAAATCAATGCGTTGCTTTTTCATTTTTTGTTCCTCCACATAAAGAAATGCCCGCGTAAACCGGGGCATGACTCATAACGGAGAAAACAAATCTTTTCTCATCCGGACTGAAGACCGTTTCCGGTCAACACCGTCGGTCACGGAATTTCACCGTGTCGGCTCCGGACGCGCCGGAGTTAGCGGACTTTCACCGCCGGTGGGGAATCGCACCCCGCCCCAAAGATTTACAATGACAGTATATTACCGCGCGGGCGAAATGTCAAGAAAAACATTCAATTGGGAGCATATGCGATTTTTTTATGAAAATATCAAAATTCACTTGCAAAATACTAACACGGAAGATATAATATAGCCAGTATGGTATTTAATGCCTAAATCCGTATTTGGAGGTACAGATGAAAAAAGTATTAGCTTTGATTCTTGCGCTCGGAATGCTCATGCTCGCGCTTACCGGCTGCTATCCGATCGGCCAGCAGCAACAGCAGCAGGCCGAGCAGGGCTCGCAGGCGCAGCAGGCCGCGCCGAACTGGACCAGCTATCTGACGCTGCTTATTCCCGTAGTCTTCATCGTTCTTATGTGGCTGTTCCTCATCAGGCCGCAGAGAAAGAAGGAAAAGAAAGCGAAAGAAATGCTCAAGACCCTGACCGTCGGCGATGAAGTCGTTACCATCAGCGGCGTCGTCGGCAGGATCGTTCAGGTCAAGGACGACGGCTTCGTCATCGAGTCCGGCGTTGACCGCACGAAGTTCAGAGTCAAGAGGTGGGCCGTTCAGGAAAAGGTAGTCCACGAGAGTAACTGATAATTTCGTTTCCGTCATAATTTGTCCGCGTCCGGAATAAATATGTTCCGGAGGTGTACCGTATGGACGGAAATAATACGCGGCTGTTTTCCGCGGCCGGATTGAAGATAACGCTGAAGGGCGTTTTGGCGGGGCTTGCCGTGAGCATCCTGCTGATGCTGCTTTTCGCCGGAGTGATACTCTGGCTTTCGCTTCCGATCGTCTGGGCGACCGTGCTCGCGTACGCGGCGACGGCGCTCGGGGCGTTCGCCGGCGGTTTCGTCAGCGGAGTTCTTGCCGGAAGCAAGGGGATCAAGTTCGGCGCCGTGACCGGCGCGGTAATGTTTGCAGTCGCCTTTCTTGCCGGTATTATCGCCGGCAAAACCGTTCCCGGCGTGAGCGCTGCGGCGATCAGCGCAGGACTGTCCGTCGGTTTCGCTGCTTTGGGCGGGATCGTCGGAGTCAATCGCAGATAAGAATATCAATATAAAGGAGCAGATCAAAATGAAACACATCAAGACAATCGCAGAAGGAACTCTTAAAAAGAACCGCGACACCCGCGGCTGCGGCGAATGCCAGACTTCATGCCAGTCCGCCTGCAAGACTTCCTGCACGGTCGGCAACCAGAAGTGCGAGAACAAGAAATAAGAGCGCGAGAGGGCATCGCCGCGACCGGCGGTGCCCGTTTCGGTTTTTTCATCAAAACGATTCATACGGGGCGGACGCACTGAAACGGCGCTGTCCGCCCGTATTTCCTTATGGGTGATAACTTTGGTACATACTTTCAGACAAAACGGATTGAATATCGCGCTCGACGTGGAGAGCGGCGCGGTGCACCTGCCGGACGACGTTTCCTACGCCGTGCTTTCAGCGTATCCGGACAAGCTGCCGGCGGCGGATGAAGCCGCCGAAAAGCTCGGGGCCTCCTTCGGCGAAACCGCCGTGCGCGAAGCGGTCGCGGAGATTGCGGAGCTCGCCGCCGACGATATGCTTTACACCGCGGCTGAGGAGATCCCCGCGCCGGTGTATTCCTCGCTCATGCCGATAAAGGCGATGTGTCTGCACGTCGCGCACGACTGCAACCTGCGCTGCGGCTACTGCTTCGCCTCGCAGGGCGACTACCACGGAGCGCGCGGCATAATGCCGCCCGAAACCGGCAGAAAAGCGATAGACTTCATTACCGCCGCCTCGAAGGGCAGAAAGAATATCGAGATCGACTTCTTCGGCGGCGAACCCACGATGGCGATGAAAACCGTCAGAGAGACAGTCGCCTACGCCAGAAGCGTCGAAAAAGAGCAGGGAAAGAACTTCCGCTTCACGCTTACGACGAACGGCCTGCTTCTCAACGACGATAACATTGACTTCATAAACGCCGAGATGAGCAACGTTGTGCTTTCGCTTGACGGCAGAAGGATTGTCAACGATAAAATGCGTAAATGCGTTGACGGTTCCGGCTCCTACGACATCATAGTTCCGAAGTTCAAAAAGCTCCTCGAAAAGCGCGGGAAAGACAAGAGCTACTACCTGCGCGGGACCTTCACCCGCGAAAACCTCGATTTTGCCGCGGATTTCGAACATATCTACGGTCTCGGCTTCGACGAGATATCCATCGAGCCGGTAACCGCGCCCGCGGACAAAAGCTACGCGCTCCGCGACGAAGATCTGCCGCGCATCGCCGAGGAGTATGAGAAGCTTACAAATATCATCCTTAAGCTTCGCGCCGAAGGCAAAAAGGTCAACTTCTTTCACTTTATGGTCGACCTCGACGGCGGACCCTGCGCAGTCAAGCGTCTCAAGGGCTGCGGAGCGGGCAACGAATACGCTGCGGTCGCTCCAGACGGAAGCATTTACCCGTGCCATCAATTCGTCGGCATGGAAGAATACAGGATCGGCTCTCTCGACGAGGGCATCGTCCGAGACGATATCCGCGGGATATTCGCCCGGTCGAGCATCATGTCGAAGCCGAAGTGCGCCGACTGCTTCGCGAAATACAACTGCAGCGGCGGATGCGCCGCCGGCAATATTTTCTACGGCGGCAGCATCGACTCGCCGAACGAACAGGCCTGCTTCATGCAGAAAAAGCGCCTCGAATGCGCTCTGCTGCTGAAGGCGGCGGAGGCGGGCGCGCACGTCGAGTTCTGATCAGGAGGTCTCTATGAAAAACATCGGCTTTATCGGATGCGGAAATATGGCTTCCACCATGATCGGCGGAATACTGAAAACGTGTTACGATCCCGCAAAAATCAACGTGTTTGATATCGACGCCGCGAAGGCGGACGCCTTCGGCAAACGCGGCGTCAGCGTCCGCGCCGACGAGCTCGACGTAGCGAAAAACAGCGACTTCGTCGTCCTCGCCGTCAAGCCGCAGGTGATGAAGCCCCTGCTCGAAAAGCTCGGCGCCTGCAACGAAAACGCCGTCTACGTTTCAATCGCCGCCGGCGTTAGCGTCGCGAGCGTGAAACGCTTCCTCGGCTACGACGCGAAGGTCGTCCGAGTGATGCCGAACACCTCGCTGCTTATGGGTCTGGGCGCAACCGCGGTTTCGCATTCCGCGCCGGTCAGCGGCGAAGAATTCGAATTCGTAAAAACGCTTTTCGCGTCCTCCGGCATAGTCGAGGAGGTCGGCGAGGATATGATGAACTCCGTCATCAGCGTCAACGGAAGCAGTCCTGCTTACGTCTACTACCTGGCTAAAGCCGTCGCGGACGGCGCGGAAAAGCAGGGGATAGACCGCGATACCGCGCTGCGTCTATTCGCGAAGGTGCTGGAGGGCAGCGCGAAGATGCTGACCGATTCCGGCATCACTCCCGAAGAGCTCATCGACCGCGTCTGCTCAAAAGGCGGCACGACCATCGAGGCCGTCAACGTCCTCGACGCGCGCGGCGTTCACGACGCCGTGATCGAGGGAATGGAGGCCTGCACGCGCCGGGCGGAAGAGCTCGATCTGAAATAACTGTCATATGACTGCCCGTCTCGTCATACCTTTTACAAAAGGTGGGACGAGCAATGAAAAGGAAATTACCTCAGATAATCTTCACGCCCCGCGTGGCGAAACGCAAGAACGCGAAAGACAAGCCGTTTGCGCGATACCTGACAAACGGATACTTTCTGTTTCTCGCGGGGATAATCCTCGGATGCGTCGTCAGCGGCTTCGCGAAGCTGCCGGACTTCCTCGGCGGCGGAACGCGCCTCGCGGCGATACTTTCCGGCGCCGAGCCGTTCGACTTCGGCGGTTACTTTTTCGATAGTTTTGCGCTGTGTATGACCACCGTCGCGATAGTCTTCACCCTTGGTTTCACAGCCGCGGCCGCACCCGTGATCTACGCCGTTCCGGCGTTCCGCGGCATCGGCTTCGGCGTGATGATGACGGGGATATACTCCGCCTTCGACCTGAAGGGCGCGCTGATCTGCATCGTCGCGATAGCGCCTTACGCCGCGATAACCGTCGTTTCGCTCTGCGTGCTTTCCATGGACGCGGTGCTTATATCCGGCTCGCTGACGCGGTTTCTTTTCGCCGGCGACGTTTCCGGCGTGAACTCTCCGCGCCTGCGCGGATATTTCGTTAAACTTGTATTATCCTCGGCCGCGGCCGCCGCCGGCGCGCTCGTTCACTGTCTCGGAGTGAAACTGCTCATGCCGGTAATGTGAGGATTCTTGAAAGGAAGTCAAAATGGGACTTATAAGCAAATACTACGACCAGACCCGCGAGGGCAGAGGCGTATCGAAGGACGACCGCCGCGAAAAAGGACTGTTCAATTTCTTTGACGTCTACACGACGAATTTCTGGAAGCTTACGCTGCTCGGACTGATATGGCTGCTCTTCTCGCTGCCGGTAGTGACGATGCCGGCGGCGACCTGCGCGTTTGTCTATATCATTCGCAATATGGTGCGCAAAAAGGGAGTATTCCTCTGGAGCGATTTCGTTGAAACATTCACGAAGTATTTCTGGAAGTCGCTTCCGCTCGGGATCGCCGACCTTGTCGTATACGCGCTTTCGTTCATCGCGCTGCGCTGGTACGGAATAATGGGCGGTCTGATAATTTACGAAGGCGTTTTTGCGCAGCCGAGTTTCTTTTATCTCCTCGGCTTCGGAGTTGTATTCGCGTTCGCGGCTACCTATACGATGATGCGTATGTATACGTATATGCAGCTCGTGTCGTTCGATTTCGGATACGTCAAGATATTCAAAAACGCATTTTTCCTTTCCTGCCTCGGTTTTTTAAGAAACCTGCTCGTAGTGCTGGTCCGCCTGCTTATACTTGTGATCCTCTACTATATCGCTACGATAGGCAGCAGCGTCGGCATCGGAATAGTCATCGTCATAACGCCGCTTTTGGTCATCGGCTTCCGCGGGTATCTTATCAACTACAACTCTTTCGCGGTGATTTACAAATACATCGTCGGTCCGTATGAAGAGGAGCAGGCGCAGCTTGCGAAGGAGTCCGGAGAAGAGGAAGGCGACGAGCCGATTTTCACCGATACGGGCAGCAATAAAAAGTAAAAATACGCTTTCGGAGCCGTAAATATGCGGCTCCGTTTTTTCGGAAAAAAATATTGATTTTACGCGGGAATTGTTGTATAATGTTTCCGTAAATGTGTTATCACGTTTCAGTAGAATATCATCGAAAAGGAAGGTAACGTTATGAAAAGGTTGATTTCCGTTCTCCTCACGCTTTGCCTGATGCTTCCGTTCGCTGCGGTCCTGCCCGCGAGCGCGGCGTCGTTCCCGGGGACCTTTTTCCCGAGCGGCATAGCGAAGCCCGAGCGTCCTATCGCCGATTTCACGTGGCATAATCGCTTCAGTGATCTTGATGAATGGTGGATGTGTGATTTTGATCTCTATCAGATAACGCCGGAATCCGTCAATAATTTCCTTATGGAGGATCTTATCATTGAGAGCAACGGCGGTAATTTATCCGACGAATACGGTCTGTATTGGTGGAACTCGCACGTGCAGATCGATATGCGCGTCGATAACGGTCAGTGGATGTCCGCCGGTGAAGACGGCGCGTGGGATCTGCCGGAAACGTATTCGAGAGTGACGCTCGAAACGAGGATCGGCTATTCTTCGTCCAACCTCTTCTGGTTCGCCGATACCAATTTCGATCTTTACGATTTCCTGCAGCCCGGTATTGTCGTGGGAGGAACGATCACCAATGAGGGTGAATACATCGAGAGAGCGTACTTCGATTTCGATAATCACTCCATCTCCTTCCGCACGCGCTATGCCATAAACTACTTTGAAGCTAAAGACGAAGCCGAACCGCAGGTGATACTCAGTCCGTGGTCCGACGTTACGACCGTCGGCAAAAACGGCAACAACGTCGTTCCAGAGCTCCCGGACGAGCTCGAAGCGCCGGTCATTTCCGATCTGCGCGAAGGGCCGGAGGAGGAATACAACGTTAAATTCTTCTTCGACAATGTGCTTCCGGAAAGCACCTATCCGACCGAGATAGCCTCTTATATCGGCGGCTACGGTGATCTCGGCGGCTTTTATGCCCAAATGCGCATAAACAACGGCGACTGGTTTGACGTCGACGTTGTCAACGGCGCGTGGTACAGCTCCGGCGTTCGCGAGGTGTGGTTCTACAAGGACGAAGTGCCGTATAACCCCGGCGATAAGCTCGAACTGCGAGTCAAGATTTCCGGCAACAATTATTATGAAGAAGGCAGCCCGTGGTCGAATATCATCTCCATTGCGGGCGCTCACGTCAAGCCGTATATCAGCTTGAGCGGCAACAACTGGGCGAAAAACGGCGACGACATCAACTGGACCTGGGAATCCAACGCTGTTCCGGAGTCTCTCTCGCTTGAAGTCAGCGAGACCGGCGAGGAGGGCAGCTGGACTACTCTGAAATCCATCGGCCCCGACGCGGAATTTACGCTTGACTACAAGGCCGAATATGCGGACAGCGGCAGATATTTCCGCGTCAAGGGCGTATTCGAGGGCGACGAGGTCGTTTACAGCCAGGCTTACTGGACGGAATGGAGCAACTATCCTTACTTCACCGTTTATCCGCATGGCGCGACCGTACCGAGCGGTCAGACCTATACGGTGACCTGGGATGTCGACCGCGAGCACGTTTCCGCGTGGCTCGAAGAATACGACACGGATGCGGAGGATTGGAGAACGGTTCGTGAAGACCTCCCGAAGAGCTTTACTCTCGACGGTAAGTACGATCAGGTCGGCGAATATCGCGTCTGGGTGTCTTTCGACGGCTACGAGCCGATAAGCTGGGATTTCAGCATAACGTGGAGCGGCTTCTATTTCGTCGAGCAGCCGGTAGGCGAGAGCGTCCGCATCGGCTACAGCGCCGGCACGTCCTGGCAGACGTCTCACACACCCGAGAGGATCGAGGTCATGGCTCAGGGCGACAACGGCGAATGGGACGTTGACCAGGGACTGACCGCGCTCGTCGTCGACGACGACTCAATCACCGTTCCCAACGACGGCTGGGACGGTTCGCTTCACCTGAAGATAGTCGCGTGGTATGAAGGCAACGATTACACCAGCGACGATTTCTATCTCGGATGGCACTATATGAAGGGAGACTTCGACGACGATAAGGTGATTTCCGTTTCCGACGCTCTTGCCGCGCTGAGAATCGCGGCAAGACTCGCGCAGGCGACAAACTCTGATATTAAGATCGGCGATATTGACGGCAACGGCAAAATAGAAGTCAACGACGCGCTTGCGATACTTCGCGTTGCGGCGAAACTTGCCGACGCCGGCAGTTTGGTAAAAGAGTAAGCTTCTTTCTGTAACTTCAAAATACAGCCGCTCGTCGAGCGGCTGTATTTTTATTGTCAAAGGAAAACCACGCGATAGTCGCGTGGTTCAAAAGAGGTTAACCGATGAAAGAAACCTCCGTTTGTGATAAGATAGAAATGACCTGCCAGTCATGACTAAGAAACAAACGGAGGATTTCGATGTGGGAAAAGGGAATGATGACACAAGTAGTTTAGCACACACCAAGTGGAATTGCAAGTATCATATAGTGTTTGCGCCGAAGTATAGGCGGAAAGTATTTTTCGCAGAAAGGAGGATGGAAATACGAGAGATATTGAGGAAGTTGTGTGAGTGGAAAGGAGTAGAAATAATAGAAGGAGAAGTATGTCCGGACCACATACACATGTTGGTGAGCATCCCGCCCAAAATGAGCGTTTCGGGGTTTATGGGATACCTGAAAGGTAAGAGCGCGTTGCTGATATTCCAGAAATGGGGGAATATGAAATTCGCGTACCGAAACCGCGAATTTTGGAGCAAGGGATATTACGTGGACACCGTGGGGAAGAACACGAAAGCGATCAAAGAATATATAAGTGAGCAGTTAAAAAGGGATGCTGAATCAGACCAATTAAGTATGTTCGACCCACGGGACCCATTTATGGGTAGTAAGTAACAGATGCATGGCTGGCAGGCCAATCTAAAACGCACTTGTGCGTCGCCAGTATTATAAGGGCTATGCCCGAAAATGAAATACCCCCCGTTTTACGGGGGGATATTTATT
>JAFRVI010000089.1 GCA_017438525.1 Clostridia bacterium | reverse complement strand
TTGACGGCTCCCCTGTGCAAAGGGCGCGCAAATCAGGGATAAGTCGGGTTTTGAACGGCTGTTTCCCGCCCATGCTTCACAAAAAACAGCGGCCATACCTCAAGTATGACCGCTGTTTTGTTGTTTCGCCTGAACGATAAACATCTCGTTCAAAACTGCTCCGCATCTTAAAAAGAGAGATTTTTGTGTCGGACAAGGCGAAAGCGCGATGGAATACTGTATGTATTCCGAGCGCTTTCAACGCCGACCGGCGCGAAAAGATCCTTTTTAAGACCGGCGTATCCCTGATTTGCACGCCCTAAACGGGCGGTTGCTCTTTTATGCTATTTAAGCAGCGTTATCAGCAGTATCACGAGGCCAAGGCCGGCGAGGAACGCGAGGCCTATCAGCAGTCCGGCGCTTAACGCGCCCCAGATGAACGCCTTGCGGTCGTCCTTAGGCATCGAAGCGGCGGGGTTTTCCCAAACCGGCTTCTTCGGCGCGGCTTCTTCGCCTTCGGCGTCCGCGCGCTCCTGCTTCGGCGGAGTGCGGACGGTCAGCAGATTCGGACGCTCGACGCCGCTCATATCGGCGATGCGTCTGCCGTCGTCATCGGCGTATTCTCTGCGCTTGCTCATTGATCGTAAAGGTGGCAGACAACGTAATGACCGGGCTCGATCTCACGCTGCTGCGGGACCTCCTCCTTGCAGCGCTGCGTGCAGTGCTCGCAGCGGGTGTGGAACTTGCAGCCGGAAGGCGGATTCGCGGGGGAGGGGATGGAGCCCTCCAGCACGATGCGCTTCATCTTGACCGTCGGATCCGGCACCGGTATCGCGGAGAACAGCGCCTTCGTGTACGGATGCAGCGGGTTGCGGAAGATGTCTTCCGTGGAGCCGTATTCGACCAGGTTGCCGAGGTACATAACGCCGACGGTGTCGGAGATGTGCTCGACGACGGAGAGGTCGTGAGAAATGAAAAGGTAGGTCAGCTTATACTTATCCTGGAGCTCGGAGAGCAGGTTGATTATCTGCGCCTGAATGGAAACGTCAAGCGCGGAGACCGGCTCGTCGCAGACGACGAACTCGGGGTTCAGCGCGAGAGCGCGGGCGATGCAGATACGCTGGCGCTGTCCGCCGGAGAACTCGTGCGGGTAGCGGTCCTTGTGGAAGGGCTGCAGGCCGCAGTTATCCATGACCTGATCGATATAGTCGTCGAACTCTTCTCTGCTGACGAGGTTGTGTTCGCGGACGGCTTCACCGATTATCTCGCCGACGGGGAGTCGGGGAGAGAGGGAGGAGAAGGGGTCCTGGAAGATGATCTGCATCTTCGTGCGCAGCGGGCGCATCTCCTTCGGCGAGAGGTCGTATACCTCCTGGCCGTTGAAAAGCACCTGACCGGCGGTCTTTTCGCCGGAAAGACGCAGGATAACGCGTCCGGTGGTGGTCTTGCCGCAGCCGGATTCGCCGACGAGGCCCATCGTGGTTCCGCGCTTCAGATTGAAGGTGACGCCGTCGACCGCCTTGACGTAGCCGACCGTCTTGGAGAACATTCCGCCCTTGATGGGGAAGTGCTTTTTCAGGCCGTTGACCATCAGAATATACTGCGGGTCGTACTGAACGGGAACGAGCTGTTCCTCGGGGGTAACGATTTCGGGCGAGGGCTGCTCGGTGACCTGTTCGGCTTCCTGTTCGAGCTTCTTATCTTTCGCCATTATCTTCGCCCTCCTTTTTGTCATAGTAGCGATAGCAGCTGACCTTGTGGGTGTCGGAGAGACTGATCTCGCAGGGGTATTCGCCGCCGCAGGCGTCGACCTGCATTTCGCAGCGGTCCTTGAAGTAGCAGTAGTTCGGCATGTTGACCGGGTTCGGTACCTTGCCGGGTATGGAGTAGAGCTTCTCGACCTTCTTGCCGACGACCGGCTTGGAGGCCATAAGTCCTATCGTATAGGGGTGAGAGGGGTGCAGGAAGATGTCCTCCGCGGTACCCTTCTCGACGATCTTGCCGGCGTACATAACGACGACGTAGTCCGCCATTTCGGCGATGACGCCGAGGTCGTGCGTGATGAGCATTATCGAGGAGTTGATCTTATCCTTCAGCTGACGGAGCAGGTCGAGGATCTGCGCCTGAATCGTAACGTCGAGCGCGGTAGTCGGCTCGTCGGCGATAATGAGCTTCGGATTGCAGGCGAGCGCCATGGCGATCATGACGCGCTGACGCATACCGCCGGAAAGCTCGTGCGGATACATCTTGTAGACGCCCTCGCTGTTGGCGATACCGACCATCTCGAGCAGGCCTATCGTACGCGCCTTGACGTCCTCTTCCTTCATATCCTTGCCTTCGTGCAGCTCGATGACCTCGTTGACCTGGTCGCCGATGCGGAATACGGGGTTCAAGCTCGTCATGGGCTCCTGGAATATCATTGAGATATAGTTGCCGCGGAGCTTCTGCATCGTCTCGATGGGCGTCTTAGTGATGTCGTAGGCCTTTTCGCCGAGGTTGAGGCGAATCTCGCCTTCGACGATCTGTCCCTGCGGACGCTGGAGCAGCTGCATGATCGAAAGACTCGTGACCGACTTGCCGCAGCCGGATTCGCCCACGACGCCGACGGTCTTGCCGGCGGGAACTTCGAAGGTGATGCCGTCGACGGCCTTGACGGTGCCGACGTCTGTGAAGAAGTGGGTGTGAAGGTTCTCGATCTCGAGCGAGTTGGCGGGATCGTGCATCTGAGTGAGGTATTCCTCCTCCGGCACGTTCTTGCGCTTATAGCGCTTTTCCAGCGCGTTTGTTATCTTGCGGTTCGCGCGGGATATAGCGCGGGATTCCTTTGCGGAAAGATATCCGTCGTTTCTTTTCTTAGCCATTTCAACAACCTCCTCAGCGCTTCATCTTCGGGTCGAACGCGTCGCGCAGACCGTCGCCGACGATGTTGAACGCCAGAACCGTTACCAGCAGGAGCACGCCCGCGGGGATCCAGATGAACCAGTAGTTCGTCAGAACGAAGGTGTTGTTGACGTCGTTGATTATATTGCCCCAGGAGGCGAACGGGAACCTGACGCCCAATCCGAGGAAGGAGAGGGTGGCCTCCGTGATTATCGTGCTGCCGAGGCCCATCGTGCAGGAGACGATGAGCTGCGGGATGACGTTCGGGATAAGGTGCTTGTAGATCCTGCGCGAAACTCTGACGCCGCAGGCCTCGGTAGCGGTCATGAACTCCTGCTCGCGCAGCGAGAGGATCTGTCCGCGGACCATACGCGCGAGACCGGGCCAGCCGAGGAAGCCGAGGATAAGCATCAGATAGATCATTCTCAGCTTCGGATCGACGCTCATGGCGTCCATCGCGGCGCCGAGGATGATGATTATGGGCATCGAAGGTATGCAGTAGAAGATATCGACGATACGCATTATAAGGTTATCCACCCAGCCGCCGAAGTATCCGGAAATACCGCCCATGATAACGCCGAGCACGGTGGCGATGAACTCGACTATGAAGCCGATCATCAGCGAAACGCGTCCGCCGTACATCAGTCGTGTGAGCATATCCATACCGTATCTGTCGGTGCCGAGCCAGTGTTTGCTGCTCGGTGAAGAGTAGGTATCGTAAACGCGGGACTCGGTGCCCTGCTTGATGGTGTACTTCTTGGAAGCGGCGTTGAAGGAGATCTTGTAGTCGTAGTCGGTGCCGTCGGCGTCTTTGAAGCGGAACTCATCTTCGCCCTTTTCGAGCGCTTCGTAGAGGTCTTCCTTGAACTCGCGGGTGAGGAAGACGTCCGGCATCAGCGCCTGCACGAAGTAGCGGCTGATATAGCCGAGCTCCTCGCCGTTTCCGGTGACGGTGCCGTCGCCGAGATCGATAGCGTATTCGGCGTTTTCGTAGGCGAAAGCGGCGGTATCGTTGGTATACGCCTTCAGCGCTTCAAATACGAGCCCGAAGGGGAGCTTTTCGGAGGTGTTGGCGTTGAAAATGTCCTTGTATCCGATACCGATAAGCGTGCCGTCGGTAAGCGAGACGGAATAGAGGTCTTCGCCTTCCTTCGTGACGTTGTAGGTTATTCCGTCGTATTCGCAAGTGGGCTGATTCTGATTGACCGCGAGGATCATCTTGGCCTGTACGACGGAGGGGAAAGTCTGACCGTCGGCGGTCAGATAGCGGAAGTCCGTGTTCTGTATCGCGCTGGCGTATTCCTTTTCGAGAATGTCGACGCGGTAGAAGGGCTGGTCTTCGGCGTAGGGGGAGATGAGTCCGCCTATGAATGAGAAGGCAAACATCGCGATGAGGATGATGAGTCCGACCATCGCCATACGGTTGCGGAAAAAGCGCTTTGCGACGAGCGCGCCGGGAGAGAGGACCTTTACGCGGCGATCGTCGTTAAGCGAATACTGCTGCTCGTTCTGGTTTTCGGAAGCGGAGTTCAGCTTGTTTTTCTTTGATTCTTTTTTGCTCATTTATTCCGCCCCCTTTCTCACGATATACGTACGCGCGGATCGACCACGGCGTACAGAATGTCTGCGATGAGGTTGCCCACGAGGGTCAGCACCGCGAGGAAGGTCAGATAGAACATCGAGAAGGGGATATCGCCGCCTACCATCGCGTGATAGGAGGTGTATCCGATGCCGGGGATGGAATAAAGCGTTTCGGTGATCAGCGCGCCGGAGAAAAGGCCGGGCAGCGAGCCGCCGATGATCGTTACCAGCGGTATCAGCGTGTTGCGGAACGCGTGCTTGTAAATGACCTTATGCTCGCTGACGCCCTTAGCGCGGGCGGTGCGGATATAGTCTGCGTTCAGGACTTCGAGCATATTCGTGCGGGTATAGCGCATCAGTCCGCCTATGCTGATAACGACGAGCGTAATGATAGGTAAGACGAGGTGGTGCGCTTTATCCAGAAATTGCCCGAATGCCGACAGCTGCTGATGGTCGCGCCCGACGAGTCCGAACAACTCGAACCAGCCGAGTTTGACGGAGAATAACAGCTTCAACAGGGACGCAAAGAAGAACGTCGGTAGTGAAATACCTGCCAACGCTATTACCGATACTGTGTAGTCGGTCTTCGAGTACTGCTTGGTAGCGGCGATTATTCCGAGAGGTATCGCGATAAGTATCTCGAGTATAAACGCTATGCCGCCCATAATGAACGAGAGCCACACGGTGCGGTTGAATACCTGCAGGACGGGCTCGGTGTAATACCAGCTGTCGCCGAAGTTTCCGGTGAGCGCCTTACCGAGCCAGCTGAAGAAGCCGGCGATTATGCCCTTGTCCATACCGTAGGTGGCGGAAAGCTGCTGCATCCACTCGTCAAAGCTCTTTGAGCCCGGCTGCATGGATTTCTGCCTTGCTATCGACTCTATATAAGAGGTCGGCAGGCAGCGCATAAGAGCGTAGATAATGAGCGCGACAAAGAATAAGATCACCACCGATAACAGCAGTCTCTTAATGATGAATTTTCGCACAGATCATTCCTCCGATCGGGATTTGAATAACGCAACGCGCTCCCGTGCCGAAACGTAACGGAACGGGGGCGTGTCACTGTTTTTCGGACAGAAACTCCGCTTTACAAGGAACGCGAAATGCCTGTCCGAAAAGCAGTCGGCCTGCCCCGCGGTCTTTTGACCGCGGGGCAGGCGAGATACCGCGAATTAAGCAGCATCAGTGCTTTGGTGAGAAAACCTTACCTATTATTTCAGGACGGTGTTCTCGATCTCGCTCATCCAGCCGTAGAAGGTGGTGATGTCGGGAGTGACGGTGTCGAGATCGACGCGCTCAGCGCTGAAGATGATGGCGTTCTGGCGCTGATAGACGGGGATCTCAACGGCCCAGTCGATAACGATGTCGAGAGCGGACTTGTAGATGCCCTTTCTGTAGGCCTGGTCGGTGGAGGTTCTGCCGTCAAGGATGAGCTTGTTCAGCTGAGGATCATTGATGGCGTACATATAGTTGGAACCGCCGGCCTTCTTGCCAGTCGCCTCGTCGCCGGAGAAGTAGATCTGATACATATCCGGATCGACGGTGGCGCCCCAGGCGGCGCACCAGATAGCGACTTCCTGCGCCTCAAGAGCGGTCCAGAGGTCGGAGGAATTGGTGAGGTCCTTGATGATGAGGTTGATGCCGATAGCAGCAAACGCGTCGCGAGCCTCTTTAAGGATCATGAAGGAAGGATGGTCGCCCGAGCCGTCAGCCGGGATCCAGGCGGTGTACTCGAGGGAGGCGCCTTCCGGAGCAGCGGTGACCTTGCCGTCAGCGACGGTGTAGCCGGCGGCCTCGAGGAAGCCGAGGGCGGCGGTCTGAGCGGCGGCGTACTTCTGTTCCGCGGTCATGTCGGAGGTGTAGATGTCCTTGCCGTCCTTGTCAACGGAGAACGCGACCTTGTAACCGTCGTCGGTGGACTGAGGAGCAGCCCAGGACGTGTTGGAGATCGGGTAGTTGATGACGGAAGCTCTGTCTCCGTAGTAGGAGTCGATAGCGACGTCGCGATAGACGGAGAAGATGGTGCCGAACGCCTTGCGGAGGTTCTTGGAAGCATCGGAAGCGGGATCGCCGCCGACGTTCATGACCTTCGCGCACATGCCGATGTAGCCGTAGCCGAGGTTGTCAACGGTGTTGGTCTCGATCTTGTCGCCGCAGAGCTCGCCGTTGCTGTTGGCCTTCTCGATGGCGGTGATGGTGTCGGTGGAGAAGGAAGGATCGGTGATGTCGATGGTGCCGGTGGTGACGCCGTTGAGCTTATCGTCGTCGGTCAGGCACTGCTTGAAGTTGATGAGCTTGGTCTTCGGAACGCCGCGATAGAAATTCTCGTTGGCTTCGAAGTAGACAACGCCGTCTTCATACTTGATGAACTTGTAGGCGCCGGCGCCCATGGGCTCGGAGATCTTCGATCTGGCAACGGAGAGGTCGCCCTTGTCGAAGCCGAACTTGTTGTTGTCATAGTCATACTTGGCCTTGTCGCCATAGTAGTGGAGAGGAGTGATCGCCATGGTGAACTGATAAATGGCGGTGGCGTCGATCTCGGTCAGGGTAACGGTCATGCTGTAGTCGCCGGTCTTCTTGATGCCTTCGATGCTGTCGGCGGAATCACCGGTCTTGACAGCGGTCTGGGAGAAAGCGTCGTAGCCGGGGAACAGATCCTCGACGCCGGAGCCGGCGTTCTCGGTGCCGATCATGTTGGCAACGTCAGCGCCGTATTTGGCGGACAGAGCAGCGACGAAGGATTCGATGGTGTTTTCAGCGGCCTCGAAGCCCCACGCGCCGGCGGCGCCCTTGATGTCGCCTTCCTCGCTGAGACCGTTAGCTACGCAGTAGTCAACGATTTCCTGAGCCAGCGCGAGGGTAGCGGCGTCGTACTTGGTCCAGAACTCGGTCTGCTGAGCTTCGGTCCAGAGGGTGTAGTCGGTGTTGTCCTTGCCCGCGTTGAAGATCAGGTTGTTGAGAGTATCCCAACCGGCGCGGTAGGTGTCCATGCCCTTGATCGGCAGCGCGAAGAAGGTGATGGAGCCGTCATAGGACGGGTCGGCGTAGGTGTACATCGTGAAGATGACGTCGTCGATGGTCAGCTTTTCGCCGTCGGAGAACTTGAGGTCCTCGCGGAGCTTGAAGTTGTAGTCGACGGTGCCGTCGGCCTTCTGATCGATGGTCAGGTCCGCGGGGCCGTAGTAAGTGTAGTCCTTACCGTTGTAGGCGACCGTGGTGCCGTCGATGCCCTTCTCGATGACGGCGCCGGTACGATCGGAAGTCAGCAGGCCGAGCTGAGTCATGGCCTGGACGTCCTGGTCATAGGCCGTCTCGGAGAAGAACGGGCTGAACTTGCCGGAGAAAGGAGAATAACCGACTACGAGCGGAGTGTCGTCCTTCGCTTCGTTGCCGCCTTCGCCGCATCCGACGAACAGGCCCATGCACATAACCGCAGCAAGCAGCAGTGCAAGGATTTTCTTTGTGCTTTTCATTGTTTTTCCTCCTAAATAATTTTATCTACGGGAACGATCCCGAAAATAACAGTTGGAGATGAGCAGATCCGCCCGCGCCGTCTTGCGTCGCAAGACGATTGAAAGGGACGCGTCCCTTTCAAATGAGCTTTTCCGGCAGTATTCCCGCCGTTTTGGATGGGTACACTACCGATACTCACACAATATTTTTGATATTATAACACATTTATAACAAAAATGGAAGAGAAAATTTAGTTTTTTTGCAAAAAACGTCGTTTTTACACCTTTTCCGCTGTCTTTTTCCATGCAACTCCGGGCGCGTAACGCGCCAGAAACGCGCAGCAGACTATGACTACCGCCTTCAGACACAGATAAGCGACACAGCGGAACGTCTGGTCGATGACCTCTCCGGACTGCAGCGTTACGCCGGTGCCGTGAACGAGCATAAAGACGGCGCCTCCTATGATCCCGACGCCCGCGAATCCGACCGCGAGCCAGCACCTCGCGGGCAGCGCCCCGAAGGTCTGTTTGCGCACGTACTCGCGCAGGATGCTTCCGTTCGCGGTTATCCTGCCGACCGCCCAGACGACCGTGCCGACGAAGACGAACTCAAAGCCGAACGGACCTATCGTGTACCACGTGTCCCTCATGAACGGCGTGGTGAACAAGCCGCTGCCGACGCATGCGGCGAGGGCGGGCAGCATAAGAAGCCACAGCCGCAGCAGCACGGAACCGCGCGTGTTTATTTCCTCGTCGTATTCGTAGCACTGGCCGGTGTAGACGTACTTGCCGTCCGCGGTGCGGTGGATATCGTCGAGATAAGCGCGTCTGCCTTTTTTCTTTTTTGCCTGCTCTGCGGGATGCTCCGGGGGTTCGGGAAACAGGCCGGTGTTTTCGTTTTCTTCTTCGTACATAGCAGTTGTCAGCGGGGCTTATTCGATCCCCGTCAGGTCGTAATCTTCAAGCCAGGCGTTGGCGTCCGCGCAGACTCCGCGCAGGCAGCTTTCGTCGAAGGGGGTGGCGAGGCCGGCGTTCTTCAGCAGCTCGGTGAAGGTGCGGCTGCCGCCCTGTACGGTGTAAGCCATATAGTGCTTCCACGCGTTCTTCAGGTCCTTCTGTATCATCGCCCAGAACTCAAGGGCGACGGTCTGCGCGAGGCAGTAGTCGATGTAATAGAAGGGAGAGGAATAGATGTGGTGCTGACGCTGCCAGCCCTCGCCCTCGGAGTAGAAGGGGATATCGCCGTCAAGGCGCATCCACGGCATATAGACGCCGAGCAGCTCCTTCCAGACCGCGTGGCGTTCGGCGGGAGTCATATCCGGCTTCTCGTAAACGACGTGCTGGAAGTGGTCGACCATCGTACCGTAGGGGATGAAGCAGATCGCGCCGGCGAGGTGGGAGTAGTAGAACTTGCGTGTTTCTTCACCGAAGAAGCCCTCCGCCCACGGCCACGCGAAGAACTCCATCGACATGGAGTGCACCTCGCAGCTCTCCATCGAAGGCCAGATCGTCTCCATCGGAACGCGCTTGCGGCTCGTCCAGTCCGCGAAGGCGTGGCCGGCCTCGTGCGTAACTGTCTCGACGTCGCCGCTCGTGCCGTTGAAGTTGGCGAAGATGAAGGGTACTTCGTAATCGTAGAAGGTCGTGCAGTAGCCGCCTCCGCGCTTGCCTTCCTTGGAAAGCACGTCGAGCAGATCGTTATCGAGCATGGTGCGGAAGAACTCGCTCGTTTCGGGAGAAAGCTCGTCATAGAATTCTCTGCCGTGCTCGAGTATCTGTTCGGGCGTGCCGAACGGCTTGGGGTTGCCGGAACGGAACTGCAGCGCGGCGTCGGAGAAGCTCAGGGGGTATTCCTTGCCCAGACGCTTTGCCTGCTCGCGGTAGATGCCGTCCGCGACGGGAACGAGGTATTTCACGACGGCGGCGCGGAACTTCTCCACATCCTCCTTCGTGTAGCAGTTTCTGCCCATGCGGTAATAGCCGAGCTCGGTGTAGCCGCCGTAGCCCAGCTTTTTGCCCATCGTGTCGCGCAGGTGGGTGAGCTTGTCGTAAAGCTCGTCAAGCTGCCGCTGGTTGTCCTTGTACCATTGGCCTTCGGCCTTCCACGCGGCGAGGCGCGTTTCGTCGTCGGCGTCGGTCTTGAATTTGCCGAGCTGCGCGATCGTGTAGACTCCGCCCTTGAAGGGTATCTGCGCGGAAGCGAGCAGCTTTTCGTATTCCTGAACGAGATCGCCCTCCTGCTGAAGCTCGGGG
The DNA here is from genome assembly GCA_017438525.1 of Clostridia bacterium. Classification (NCBI taxonomy): domain Bacteria; kingdom Bacillati; phylum Bacillota; class Clostridia; species Clostridia bacterium. Next base: position 1,165 of record JAFRVI010000089.1, on the reverse strand, counting down.
ATTATCTCGGGCGAGAAGGTCTTGAGCTGGATCTCGGCGTTGACGAAGACGATGCTGCCGTACTTTTCCTCAAACTCCTTGCGGAAAGGGGACTGCAGCAGCGCGAGCGTCCATTGCTGCGAGTATTCCTGAAGCTCCGGGAATGCGGCGTTGAAAAACTTGACCTCCGCGTCGTAGAACTCGTCGCGTGTGTCTATCGTGTGGCGCACCTCGGCGATCGAAGAGGCGGTAGCGATATGCTTCTGCTCCGAGTCGTATTCGAGGAAGAGCTTTTCCGCCGTCGCGAAATCGGGAGCGGAGCGGAACGCCTCGGTCATTTCGGCTATCTGCTTTTTCGCCGCCTCGATGTCCGGGCGCTTATAGGGCATTTCTGAAAACTTCATACGTATACCGCCTTCTATCATAATATTTATGATATTATATCACTATCGTCAGAAACTTGCAAGAGGAAAATATACAACCAATGTATAAATCAGATAAAAAGGATGCGGGGACAAAAACACTTGCCAAACTACGCCATAATATGTTATAATAATTATAACGTAATCAAAGGAGGCGCCGGAATGAAGATAACGCTCAATCCCGACAAGGAGATAGTCGCGGTCATAAAAGAAGGCCTGGAGCGTACGGGCGGCTACTGCCCCTGCCGCCTTGAACGCAAAGAGGAGTATAAATGTATGTGCGAGGAGTTCCGCGCGCAGATAAAGGACCCCGATTTCGAGGGCTACTGCCATTGTATGCTCTATTACAAGTTGAAAGACTGACAAACACGACAACCTCGGATAACAGCAACAAAAAACCGACCGGTCAAGCGACCGGTCGGTTTTGCGTTATTATTCGCCTTTTTTACTTGAGACTGTTCTGGACCGCGACGGCGACGGCGACGGTGGCGCCGACCATCGGGTTGTTGCCCATTCCGAGGAAGCCCATCATCTCGACGTGTGCCGGAACGGAGGAGGAACCGGCGAACTGCGCGTCGGAATGCATACGTCCCATGGTGTCGGTCATGCCGTAGGAGGCGGGGCCGGCGGCCATGTTGTCCGGATGCAGCGTGCGGCCGGTGCCGCCGCCGGAGGCGACGGAGAAGTACTTCTTGCCCTGTTCGACGCATTCCTTCTTATCGGTGCCTGCGACGGGGTGCTGGAAGCGGGTGGGGTTGGTGGAG
>JAFRVI010000088.1 GCA_017438525.1 Clostridia bacterium | reverse complement strand
TAGGTGCCTGCGACGGGGTGCTGGAAGCGGGTGGGGTTGGTGGAGTTGCCGGTGATGGAAACGTCGACGTGCTCGTTGTGCATGATCGCGACGCCCTCGCGGACGTCGTCCGCGCCGTAGCAGCGGACGTTGGCGCGCTCGCCCTTGGAGTAGGGGATCTCGCGGACGATCTTCAGCTCGCCGGTGTAGTAGTCATACTGCGTCTGGACGTAAGTGAAGCCGTTGATGCGGGAAATGATCTGCGCGGCGTCCTTGCCGAGGCCGTTGAGGATAACGCGCAGGGGCTCCTTGCGGACCTTGTTGGCGTTGCGGACGATGCCGATGGCGCCTTCGGCGGCGGCGAAGGATTCGTGGCCGGCGAGGAAGGCGAAGCACTTGGTCTCGTCGCTGAGCAGCATCGCGGCGAGGTTGCCGTGGCCGATGCCGACCTTGCGGTTCTCGGCGACGGAGCCGTCGATGCAGAATGCCTGCAGACCGATGCCGATCTTGCGGGCGGCTTCTTCGGCGTTCTTGACGCCGGACTTCAGAGCGATCGCCGCGCCTACGCAGTAGGCCCAGCATACGTTCTCGAAGCAGATGGGCTGAATGCCCTTGGCGATCTCGTAGGGATCGAAGCCGGCGGCCTTGCAGATCTCGCGGCTCTCTTCAACGGAGCCGATGCCGTACTCCGCAAGCGTCTTGTTTATCTTTTCGATGCGGCGGTCGTAGTTTTCAAATAATGCCATAGTTCCGTACCTCTCTTATTCCTTGCGGGGGTCGATGTACTTGGCGGCGTCGTCCCACTGTCCGTAGTGACCGGTCGCCTTCTTCATCGCCTCGTTCGCGTCCATGCCGCCCTTGATGAAGTCCATCATCTTGCCGACGCTGACGAATTCGTAGCCGATGATCTCGTCGTTCTCGTTGAGCGCCATTCTGGAGCAGTAGCCCTCGGTCATTTCGAGGTAGCGGGGGCCCTTCTCCTTGGTCGCGAACATCGTGCCGACCTGCGAACGCAGACCCTTGCCGAGGTCCTCGAGCGAAGCGCCGACCAGAAGGCCGTCTTCGGAGAACGCGCTCTGGGTGCGGCCGTATACGATCTGCAGGAACAGCTCGCGCATCGCGGTGTTGATGGCGTCGCAGACGAGGTCGGTGTTCAGCGCCTCGAGCAGCGTCTTGCCGATAAGGATCTCGGACGCCATCGCGGCGGAGTGGGTCATACCGGAGCAGCCGATCGTTTCAACGAGGGCTTCTTCGATGACGCCGTCTTTGACGTTCAGCGTCAGCTTGCAGGCGCCCTGCTGGGGAGCGCACCAGCCGATACCGTGGGTGAAACCGGAAATATCCTTGATTTCCTTCGCCTGCACCCATTTTCCCTCTTCCGGAATCGGAGCGGGGCCGTGATACGCGCCCTTAGCGACGGGGCACATATGCTTGATTTCCGCAGTGTAGTTCATATGCGTTTTCCTCCTGTTGATAAAGCCGATATCTCCATATTTCTATAATGAAAACGATCAGCCGGATATACTGTCGGGAAGCGGCGAAAGAGTAACGCCGATCCCTTCGGGTATTATATTATAACTTAATGAAAAAATCAAGGGTTAATATAAAGAATATGATACAAGACTGATTGGCGGTAAGGACAACACGGTTTTGAACGGCAGATTTTGCCCCGTTCTGCGTTAAAATGCTCGGCAATACAGCAAGTATTGCCTTGCGCTTTTGCCTTGAACGGAAACAAAATCGGTCCGTTCAAAACTGCTCCGCACCTGAAAGCGAGGCAAATCCGAGGGATTTGCGGCGCGGAGGACGACGGCGGG
>JAFRVI010000087.1 GCA_017438525.1 Clostridia bacterium | reverse complement strand
CGATCGACCAGGCCGCCGCGAAGGGTATTCTCCACAAGAACACCGCCGCGAACAAAAAGTCCGCCATCATGAAGCGCGCGAACGAGAATAAGTAAAAACGGTTTTTTCCCGTATAGCAAAAGCACGTCTTGCGGCGTGCTTTTTGTTTTATCTGTATGGCCGCAGGTATGCAAAATGGACGCTCATTGAGCGTCCTTTTTCATTGCGTGTTATTCCGTGTCAGATATCAAGCAGCATATCGCCCTGCTTTATCCAGCCGAGCTTGCGCATGATCTCCGAGAAGAGCAGCGAAAGCGCCGCCGGCGCGACGACGAGTATCGCCGCGATTATCAGCAGCGACGACCAGACGGGCTGACCCGCGTTCGCCATCTCGGTATAGGTCATTATCGGGCCGACGAGACCGGCGGTGCCCATTCCGGAGCCGATGGCGTTGCAGGGCAGCTTGATGAGCAGGGTCGCGACCGGGCCGAGGATCGCGCTCGCGAGCGTGGGCGGTATCCATATCAGCGGATGCCTGATTATGTTCGGCATCTGCAGCATCGAAGTGCCTATCCCCTGCGCGAAGAAGCCGCCGAGCTTGTTCTCGCGGTAGCTCGAAACGGCGAAGCCGATCATCTGGCAGCAGCAGCCGACGACTGCCGCGCCCGCGGCTATGCCGCCGAGGCCGAGCGAAATGCCTATCGCCGCCGAGGATATCGGGAGCGTCAGGCAGAGCCCCATAACCACGGAGACGACTATGCCCATGACCAGCGGATGCTGTTCCGTCGCCCAGTTGATGAAGCCGCCGAGCGCGGTCATAAGCGCGGAGATGGGCGGCCCGAGAAGCAGACCGACCGCCGCTCCGACGGCGAGCATCGAAAGCGGAGTGACGAGGATATCTACCTTCGTCTTGCCGGAAACGAGCATTCCGACGCCGATCGCCGCCATGACGGCGATGAAGGCGCCGAGCGGTTCGCCCGGGCCGGAGAGGACGACCTTGCCGCCGTCGAGCAGCGTACCCTTCAGTATCGCGCTCGCGAAGGCGCCGATCATTCCGACCGCGCCGGCGGTTATGACGTCAAGCGGCGGGCGCTTGAACTTGCACGCCACGCCTACGCCGATGCCGGCGCCGGTGACCGCCTTCGCAACGGAGGCGACCGAGTTCAGCCAGTCGCCGAACGCGCCGCCGATATAGCTCGCGATCTGCCCAACTATCGTGCCGACGATGAGCGTGGCGAAGAGGCCGAGCGCCATTCCGGAAAGCCCGTCTATAAATATCAATGAAAGTACTTTTTTGACCTTTTGCATTGACGTTGCTTCTTTCTTATGCGTTCGGAGTTACTCCTGCTCCGTTTTATTCTTTTTCTTCATTATCGCGATGACGGCGATCACGCCCGCGATAACGACCGCCGCGCCGCCCGCGATGCAGCCGATGAGCAGCCAGTTGAGCTTGCCGCCGGCTTCACCGGAGGGCTCACTACCCTGCGCGGGATCTTCGGAGGAGGCGGGAGTATCGTCGGGTTTGACTTCTTCTTCGACGGCCTTCCAGGTGTCCGGATCGTTCTTCACGCCGTTCTCAACGTCTGCGGCGGGAATGGCGATCTTTGAATCCTCGTTGATATAATAATCGCCGCCGGTGACGCTTTCGCCGCTCAGCGGATTCTTATACTCCGCGGCCTGCTCGTCGGTGAGCTTGGAGGGAGTGATCTCGGTAGCGCCGCCGTCGCCGTTCCAGACGACGTTTCCGGCGCCGCTGATGATCAGCTTGCCGTCGACGCTCTGCGAAGCGATCTCAACGTCGTTCTTGCCGTTGAACTCGGTCAGCTTGCACTTCGTTATCTTCAGCGGGACCTCGGTGATGCCGCCGGGATAGTTATCCGCGATCTTGAACTCAATCGTGGCGATAACGCCGTTCTGGGTGACGTTGCTCACGCTTCCGCCGACTACGGCGACCACCTTTTTGCCGTCAACGGTGAGGTTGGGCATATAAAGCGACATATTCATAACCTTTTTCGCTTCAACGGCGGTCACGTATTCGCTGTCGTAGGAAACGTAGATGGTGTAGCTCGAGAACTGCGCGCAGTCCGAAATGCTCACGTCCACCTTGACGGTTTCGCCGGGAGCGGCCTGCGCGCTGCTCACGGTTACGGTCGCGACGCCTTCGGCGGCGGCGGATATGCCGAACGCACCGAAAACGAGTGAGATTGCGAGAACTAACGTAATAAACTTTGCGATTCTTTTCATAGCGGTTTCTCCTTTTTGATAGGATATTATATTCGTATTATTATTTTATGAACGGTCACGAACGTCGCGCCGCGTCTCTGTAGCGTTTGGGCGGCATACCCACGCGCGGAGAGAAATGATGATAAAACGTCGACAGGTTGTCGAATCCGCATTCAAATGATATTTCCATAACGTCCATACTGCTGTTTTTCAGCAGTTTGCAGGCGTAGTTGATGCGCATATCGACGATGTAATCGGAGATATTTTTGCCCGTAACGCTTTTGAAAAGACGCGAGATGTATTCTCTGCTCTTGCCCGCGAGGGCGATTATCTCGTTGAACGGCTTGGTAAAAATATAGTGGCGCGACAGCAGCATATAGTACTCGATGAACCAGTCCGGCGGCGTTTCAAGCCAATCCGGCAGCTCTGTGCGGATAACGAAGCACTCATAAATCACCTGCGCCGCGATGAGACGCAGAAGCACCTTGTCCGCGGGGTCCGCGGAAGCCGGAAGCATCATATCGCGCTCCGTCTTGTTTCGCTGTATCCCGCGCAGCCGCACGACCGGCGGCTCCTCCGCTTCCGCGGACGCGAGGTATCCTCCCGCGAGGAATGAGGATATGTCCGCGAGCACACCTTCGCCGAAGATCAGCGCGCAGACACGGGTATCCGCGCCGGAACGGCTGAAAAAGAGCAGATCGTCCTTTTTGCGCAGGAAAACCACATCCCCCTGCCCGAACTGACACTTTTTGCCGTTCAGGGTACAAAAAACGATCCCGTCGGAAACGAAAAGCAGACGGCAGCAACGCCTTCTTCCGACGGCTTCGACGTAGTCGCTGATAGAGGAAACCGGTATATATCTGATTTCATTTTCAAATGAACTGCCGTGCGGCATCGCGCACCTCCGACGCAGATCGCGTACTGTTTCTATGTCTCAATTTATCACGAAATCAGAAAATAGTCAAGCGTTTTCACATTTATTTCATATTCGCGGATGCGCGAAATCCCGCAGATTATGCCGAATATACAAAAATCCCCCTCCGCCTTGCAGCAGAAGGGGATTTTTCCGTCATTGTGATTATCTCTTATTTCGAGAACAGGTAAACAAGGTTCAGCACCACGACGAGCACTATAATAAGACCGGCCATATAAGGAGTGGCCTTTTCGAGCTTTTCATCTATGGTACGGGCGCGTTTCTTATCCTTGCCGCCGAAGAGCTTATCAGCGCCGCCGGCGATGGTGCCGCTGATGGACGCGCTGCGGGCGCTCTGAAGCAGGACGACCGCCACGACCGCTATGCAGGTGACGAGAACTATCGCCGCTATAATAATTACGAACCAACTCATATTATATCTCCGTTCCGCCGCCTATGACGGCAAAGTTTTGTTGTATTTGCGCCGTTTTCACGACAAGCTTTGTTATCTTATCACAGTAAGTCGGGTTTGTCAAGAGATTTTTTTACTTTTCTTGCGCCCGTTTTCACTCTTTCATTCAATAGCCGACCACGATGGCGTATATCGCCGATTCGCCGCGGAAGCTCGGCGTCAGCGAAAGCTCGCCGGATGCGGCGTCACCCAGGTAAGCGACAACCGCGTTGGTAGAGTAGGGCTCAAATCTGAGCGTTTTAGACTTGTTCTTGCCGAACGCCTTGATAAGCATCGCGGCGTTGTCGTTGCCGGAACAGTCTCCGTAAATGACGATTACGCTCCTGCAGTCAGTCAGATCGAACTTCAGCGAACCTCTGCCGGTCGAGGTCTTCCAGCAGGAAGCCCAGTTCGGATCCGCGCTCTCCGCGGGGGTGTAGACGCTGAGCGACTTCGGAGTTGTGGTATCCGGAGTAAGCAGCTCGAGATTGATAAATCTCAGCGCCGTCGCCGCTTCGGGCAGTCCGCAGGGCTCTTTTCCTGCGGAGGCGTAAAGCCCGTAGATCGCCGCTTCCGTTATCATTCTGTTGCTCAGTGCGGTCAGGCGTCCGTTATCGAGACGTATCTCGCGATTCGCGTAACCGGCGGCGAGCGCGGAGTTTATGATCATATCGGCGTCGGCGCACGGCAGTCCGTAAGCGGCCGCGATCTCGGCGCGGGCGGCGTTCAGTTCGCTGTCGCCGGTCGCGAGGACGCAGACGACCGCGGGAGCGTTCTCCGCCGTCAGCAGCTTGCGGATCAGGGATTCGTAAGCTTCCTTGTCCTCATCAACGGTGAGCCCGTCGGAACCGACGTTAAGTATCACGGCATCGACGCCGAGCGATACTATGTTATCCGCCAGAGCGCAGGCGGTGAGCAGCGTATACTTTCCGGAGGAGCGGACGTCGGCGTAACCGGCGCCGAAGACGACCTCCCAGACGTGTCGCGCCATATCAACGTCGCCGCCGATGACGGCGATCCTGCTGACGCCGGACGCGGCCTTATCGGCAGCCGCGACGACGGACGCCGCGGGCGCGGCGGGCGTCACCGCCTGCTTCAGATTGTCGCCGACGAAGCGGAAATCCGGCTCGTGCGGCGGAACTGCCGGGCCGCCGGCTTCCTCAAATTTTATTTTCGTTTCCTCGCCGCCGACGGAAAGCTCAAGGCCCTCCGACGCTCCGGCGACCGCGGTGAAAACGTATTCGTATACGCCGTTGGAGACGCTTTCGCTCTCCGGCTCGGCGGTGTTCAGCTTGATTCCTCTGCGGGAGCTTCTGTAGGGGTCTCCGGCCAGCTTGCCGCTGATCTCTTCCTTCGGAACGGAAGCGCGGACGCGGACGTATACCTTCTCTCCCTTTGCCGGAACGAGATTTGCGGCGTAGCCGCTGCCGTCGAGCGACAGCTTGGCGGAGATCAGCTTCGCGCCGAGGTCGATATTTTCAAAGTACGCGGCGTCGCCGATTTTGGAAACCGCTTCGTTCAGCGCGGCGGCGGCGGAATTAAGCTCCGCGGGCGCGGCGGCGTCATCTATCAGCTCCTGCGCCTTGGCGGCGAGGATACCGAGCGCGCTGCGTTCGTTATCGGTCAGTCCGCTGCCCGCAAGGGCGGCGTTCGCGGCGTCAACTGCCTCCGAAAGCGCTGCGGTCGGCGAAGCCATACCCGCGACGATCTCTTCGATCTCTTTGCAGAAGCGTTTGGGGTTTCTGCCCGTGGAGTGCCAGTCGGCGGCCGTCCGCTTCGCGGAGGCGATCGTTTCGGCGTAAGCACCCGCCGTGTCGAGAAGCTCGAGCTCCTCGGCGGCGGCGAGCAGCTTATACTCCCAGTCGCCGTAGAAGCGCTCTTCGATAGCGTCGGCGAGGTGGTGATATTCCGCGTAGCTGTACGCTTCGGAAGGATGCCCGCCGCTGCCGGTGTATTCGGGCTTTTCGTAATAACTCGGCATACGGATGAAAGTCGCGCCAATCTCGTCTATCTCGCAGAAGCGGCGTGCGACCTCCGCGACGTTGTCGCAGAAGGTGTATCTCGTGCCGGTCTCCTGATCGGTGAAGGTACGGTCGTCCATCATATTGTGAAGCAGGAAGAAGCTCGCTTCCGGATAAACTTCACGCAGCTTGCCGAGGAATTCCATATACGCGCCGATATAAAGTTCGCGCGACATATCGTCTTTCCAGAACCACATATCGTTAGTGCCGAGCGCGACGGTAACGACGTCGGCCTGGCGGTCGGCAAAGCCGGTCCAGATATGGCTGGTCTTCATTGAAATGAAGTTCCAGACTCTCGGGATAATTCCGTTTCGGTCGGCGTTGTAACCCTGGTACATTCCCCAGCCGCTGATCGCGCAGACGTTTGCGTCGGCGCCGAAGTGTTCGGCGGTGACGTAGGCGTAGGTTGAGGTCGCGTCGTTCGTCCTGAAGGTGTAATCCGATTCGTTGCCGAGAGTTCCGTGTCCGGCGGTGATGGAGTCGCCGTAAATATCCATTATCAGCTGATCGGGATCGTAGACCGGGTCGAGAAGCGCCGCGCCGGTGCCGGTTATCGTCGCTGTCACGAACTGGATCTGGTCATAGAACGACTGCGTGGTGAGCAGCACGCGGACGTAATGCTCGCCCTCGCCGAGATTATCGGCGACGGTATAGGTTCCGGAACCGTTGGTGATATTGAAGCGCAGGGTGCGTTCGCCGTCGACCCAAACCTGAAAATACGGCAGCTCGTTGCTGTTGCGTATGCTGCACGACATGGCAAGAGTAAGCTTCGTGCCGATGAAACGCACGCCGATGCCGGCGCCTTCCCAGTACGCGAAGACGGTGTTGGCGTTCGGCTCCTGTCTGCCGTAAACGCGAACGTTGCTGCGGTTGATGGTGTAGCTTCTCGCCGCGGCGTATTCCGGGCCTGCGCCGTCTCCCGCTTCGGTCGGTACGGCGTTGACTTCGCCTTCGGCGGCCGGAGCCGCCTGCTGCTGCGCCGTCAGCGCCGACGCGCCGATCATGCTGCCGAGCAGAATCGCGGCCATTATCACAAGCGTTATTATCCTTTTCATATCTATCCTTCCTTTCGTTGCAGTCTGGAAAGCTTATTCACTGAAACATCATACCTGACGCTCTATCGCGGCGATATAGCAGGCCGCGACGTCCCTGCCCCACGCGCCGCTCGGATGCCCGTAGCTGCCGGCGTAGTCGCGGTGTCCGGTCTTGGGGATGTCGACGCGGACCGCGCCGACGGAGTCGGTCTCGGAAAACAGCTTCGCCGCGTCGTCAAGCGCGGGCACGGCGGCTTCGGTGGTGCTGCAGTATATCTTCGCGCGCGGAGAGACGGCGCGGAGCTTGTTGAAGAAACGCAGGTACGCGTCGCGGAGCGTTTCGCGCTCGACGGGGTTGGCGGTGTCGTTCGTGCCGAGCATTACGATGATATAGTCCGCGTCGCGGGAGGCGACGTCGTACTTCTCCTCCGTCGCCATGGTAGTGCAGTCGAAAACGCGCGGGATGTTGGAGGGCTCGTCGCCGCAGTAGCCGCGGAAGATGCCCCAGCCGCTTATCGCGGTGTACTGCCCGTCGCCGCCGAAGTGCTCGACGATGCGGTAGGCGTGCGCGAGGGTGGAATCCTGCCAGTCGCTGTCGGGGCCCGGCCAGCCGGGGATCGTGCCGACGCCGCAGGTCAGCGAGTCGCCGTAGCAGTCGAACTTAAGCTGCCCGGCGGGCGCTTCCGGCGGCGGGAGGATCTCGCCGTCCGTCTCGGCGGCGAGGAAGGCGAAGGGATGCCACTGCGTTTCGCTCACAAGCAGGATCTTCGCGGTGTGCTCGCGGTCTTCAAGGCCGTAGGCGGCGACGTAATCGTCCTCGCCGAGCTTGGTCTTGATGCGGGCGCGGCGCTTGCCGTCGATCCAGACCTGCAGGAACGCCTGCTTGATCTTCTCGGTCGAGGTCGAGCGGACGGAAAGCACGAGCTGCGTTCCGCGGAAGCGCAGTTCTATTCCGCTGTTTACCCACGACACGTCGATCCCGTCCGGGAGGACTCTGTAACGCCCGAGGATACGGGCAGTCTCGGCGCTTATCGTTTTTTTCATTCGGTATCACCCTCGTTTTATATTTTTGGGAATAGCATATGCTCCATGAATTTTTCGCTGAACGACGGATCCCCGTCGAGCTGTATCGTACTCGCCTTCGTGACGGCGGTCTCGAGCTCCGCGAGCGCCTCCGGGAAAAGCAGCGTGCGCACCGCGCCCGCTCCGGCGCAGTTGCCGAGCGCGCGGACCTTCTCCGCCGGAACCTCCGGCAGCAGTCCGAGCGCGAGCGCGTTGCCTTTGTCGAGCCCGGCGCCGAAGCCGCCGGTAAGCAGAACTTCATCAAGATCCGCGGCGGTCAGCCCCGCTTTTTCAAGCAGCGTTTCCGCTCCGGCACGGACGGCGGATTTCGCGAGCTGCAGCTCCCGCACGTCCTGCGGCTGAAGCGTCACGCCCTCGGCTATTTCATACGGCTCCGCGAGGAAGCCGCTTTCGTCGATCCTCCCGAGCCGCCTCAGGCAGGCGACGGCGTCGATAAGTCCGCTTCCGGCAAGTCCCACCGGGAATGTGCCGCCGATGGTCTTCGGAACGACCTTCCCGTTATCGAGCGTTACGCGGTTTATCGCACCCGGCACGCCTCCGACGCCGCAGCTGATGCGCGCGCCCTCGAAGGCGGGGCCGGCGGCGGTCGAACAGCAGGTCAGCTTCCCGCCGGAAGCGAGCACCATTTCGCCGTTCGTGCCGAAATCTATGAAAAGTACGTTTTTATCCGTTTCGTGAAGTCCCGCGGAGACGATTCCGGCGGTCACGTCGCCGCCGACGAACGCCGAGACGCAGGGCAGCAGGAACGCGTTCGCCTCCGGCAGTTCGAAGCCGAGGTCGGTCGCCTTGTGAAAGCTGCCGAAAAGTTCGTCCGCCTCAAACGGAGCGGCGGAAAGCGCCTTCGGGCTTCTGCCGGTCAGCAGATAGAGCATCGCGGTGTTGCCCGCCACCGTAAGCGAGCGCAGACGGTTAACGGGTATGCCGCGCTTTTTGCCGAAGCCGGCGAGCATTTCGCTTATCTGGCCGACGGCGAGGTCGCGGGCGCGCTTGCTCCCGTCGGGATTGTTAAGGCAGTATTCGATGCGCGAGATGACGTCCGCGCCGAGCGACTGCTGGCGGTTGACTCCGCTGACGACGCCGACTCTGCGGCGCGTTTCGAGCGAGTAGACGTATATCGCGATGGTGGTCGTGCCGAGGTCGACGGCGGCTCCGAGCCCTTCCCAGCAGGACGGGAAGCAGTCGGGCGAAGCGTCGCCGGTATCGGTCAGCACGCTGTATTCCCCGTCGTCGGGAACGGATACGGAGGCGTCGCCTTCGATACGCGCGGAGCACGCGAGGCGCGCGCCGGCGGCGATTTCTTCGGGCGTGAGTTTTTCTTTTTCCGCCTCGGTAACCGGCGAAAGCGCGCCGGACGCGTTCACGCGGCATTTGCCGCACAGCTCGTGTCCGCCGCAGAACGCGGGGATGAAAATGCCGGCGCGGCGCAGCGCGGCGAGAATGCTCTCGCCCTTTTCGGCGTCGCATATGACGGTTTTACCGTTCTTTGTAACAGTCAGAGCAGTCTTCAAATTTTCTTCCGGCCTTTTCAATTTTGTTGTTGACATTTCGCTGATTTTATTATAATATATATCCGTTCGGATTTCAATAGGAAATTTGATTTCCGCGCGCGCTGGTGTAGCTCAGCCGGTAGAGCAGCGCATTCGTAATGCGCAGGTCGGGGGTTCAAATCCGTCCACCAGCTCCAAATAATACTGAAGGGGACCCTGTTGGGTCCCCTTCAGTATTATTTTATGTATAATTGTGAACGGATTTGAAACGAGCTCTGATTCGCCGCAGGCGAATCAGCAGCAAAGCGCCGGGGGCGCTTTGCGCAAGCGAGAAGAAAATCCGTCCGCCGCGCGCGAGCGCGGCAGGGGCACGCGCGGCAGTTCTGTCATTCCGAGCGAAGCGAGGAATCCCCTTCCTTCCGCAAGCACCCTGCAAATCGCGGGGGATCCCTCGGCGGAACGCCTCGGGATGACAGACGTGCGCGTCCGCCGGCTCCCTTGCGTTTTTCTTTTTACTATGTTAATATTATTGTAAGATTATCCCGCTAACCGAGTCTCTTTTACGAAGGAGGTGGAAAAGTGACGCAGTTCGAACAGGTCTATCGCGAATATTTCAGCGACGTCTACGCCTATATCCTTAAGCTCTCCGGCAGCGCGGACACGGCGGAAGAGATCACGAGCGAAACCTTCTTCAAGGCGCTCGGCGCGATCGACGGCTTCCGCGGCGACTGCGAGATACGCGTCTGGCTCTGCCGCATCGCGAAAAACTGTTACTTCTCGCACCTCAAAAAGTCAAAACGCCTCGCCCCGCTCGACGCCGAAGCCGAACCCGCCTCCGCCGCCGCGGTAGAAGACCTCCTCGTCGAAAACGCCGAGGCGGAGCGCGTCAGAAGCGCCCTTCACCTGCTCCCCGAGCCGTATAAAGAAGTGTTTATGTGGCGCGTTTTCGCGCAGATGAGCTTCAGACAGATCGGCGAGGTCTTCGGCAAAAACGAAAACTGGGCGTGCGTCACCTACCACCGCGCGCGAAAAATGATCCTTGCGGAAATGGAGGATGAGAATAATGAATAAAGACTGCAGCATCGTCAGAGATCTGCTCCCGCTTTACGCGGAGGATATGGTCGCGCCCGAGACCGCGGACTTCATCGCGGCGCACGTCGCCGGATGCGAGGAATGCGAGAAGGAGTACGAAACGGTCAAAAGCGGCGCTTCCCCCGCCCCCGCGCCGGAGGCGGAAAAAGCTCCGCTCAAAAGCATAAAGAAAGCGATAATCAGGAAACGCATACAAGCGGTCATACTCACCGTCGTGCTCGTCGCGGCGCTGTTCGCAACGGCGTTCGCCTTCCTGACTACGCGGGAATACCTCTCATACGAGGAAGCCGTCGCGGACATAAAACAGAGCGGAGGCGATCTGAGCGCGGAAGTCACCTTCACCGACCGCGTGACCGGATACGACTACGTCTTCACCGACGAGCCCGAGACCGACACCACCTCTTCCGGCGAACACGGCTGGGTCTGCCGCCTCGAAGCGTGGACGACGCCGTGGGACAGACTGTTCAACCGCAAGGCCTCGCCTGCGACGATAGCGAGGAACACCTCCGACGCCGACGGCGCGTTTTCAGTCATTTTAGTCAACAACTCGGACACTAAGATAATTACCAACGCATACGGAAATATAGTCTTCAAATCGGTCGACGAGGAAGGCAATCCTATCTGGAAAAATTCCGCGCCTCCCGAAGACGCCTCCGGGCACACCGTTCAGTTCGGGTACGTGCTAAACGCCCACCCGTTCAGTCTGTACTACACCCCGAACGACGGAAGTGAAGACGTTTTCGTCTTCGGGCTCAACCGCGCCGGCGGTACGCAGACGCTGCCCCGCCTGACGCTGAACTATTACTTCTACGGCGCGCTCGGGCTGCTCGCGCTGCTGATCGCCGCGGCATTCATATTCCGCAGGCGCGAAACGGCGCGGAAATGGCTCGTCCGGCTCGCGTTCCTGCCGCTTTCATACGTTGCCGCGCACCTTATCGTCAAGGGCTTCGGCGGCGCGTCGTACGCGCTGATGCGCGATTTCACGCTGATACTGCTCATCGCCGTGCTTCTCTTCTGCGCGATGCTCGTCGCGCATAACATTTTCCTCTTAAAGAAAGAGATGAAGTCCGTATAGCGTGAAATATAAGAAAACGCTTCCGGCGCGCAGCCGGAAGCGTTTTTTATGCGCTCGTTTATCGGATAAGCGGCAGCTCGGTGACGCGGAGCTTCGCGCAGCCGTAAGGCCAAAGCTCGACGGGTACGGCCTCGCCGAAGGGGACGCGGGAGCGCGGCTCCTTCGCGCAGACGGAGGTGTAGCCCTCCTCGAAGCCCCAGTCGATGCGCCGCGCCTTCGCTTTCAGCGCCACAGGCGGGCGCGCGGACGAAAACGGCGTTTCACCGACGCCGCGGAAATCAACCTCAAAGCCGTCCGCGAGCGCATACTGCCACTCGCTTTTCGGCAGATATTCGTAGTCGCAATAGGGATATTTCCGCTCGACGCCGTCGCGCTCGTATTCGCGCATACGCTTTTCGTAAGCTATCGGCAGCGCGAAGACAAGCGGCCCGCGCTTCACGCTGACGAGCCCGTGCGGACGGCGCAGCAGCTCCGTTCCGACCTCCCACCGCACGCGCAGAACGCGCCTTTCCCCCGCGGCGAAGCGGACGCGGAAAAGCCCGTCCGCCTCCGGCGTCACGGCCGCGCCGTCGACGAACGCCGCCCTGACGTATGACGGCGCGCGCAGCGCGAGCGCGAAGGGCGCCTTCGCCTCAACCGTGTAAACGAACTCCGTATCGAACGGATAGTCGGTTTCAAGCTCTATACGGCAGATATCGCAATCGAGCCGCGACGGGACCGGAACGGCGCTGACGACCTCGCCTTCGCCGCGCATGAACGCCGAAAGCGCGAGCTTCGGCCAGCCCTGCCCGAAATTCGCCGTGCAGCAGCCGTAGTTCGGCTCCAGCCCGAAAATGTGCGCCTCGCAGTTGTTGGTGCGGAACACCGGTCTGCCGGGGAATCGCTCGCAGGCGATCTGGTTGCTCTGCTGATCGTACTGGTGCGCCCACATATCGTCGCTGAACGCCGCCGGGAACGCGTTGAAGGCGATAAGCTCGAGGCGTTCCGCCCACTTCTCCGCGCCCGTGCGGGCGTAAAGCTGCTCACAGGAATACATCAGCTCCGCGACAGCGCAGAGCTCCGTGCCCTGTATCGCGCTCAAGCCCGAAAGTATCTCGTCGCCGGTGAAGACCCCTACGGGCGTGCCGTTGAAGCGGTCGAGGATATCGAGGAAGCGGTCGGCTTCGCCGAAGTATTCCTCTCCGAAAAGCTCGTGCGAGACCGCCTCCGCCTTCAGCGCCATCGCGACGTTGACTATATGCGTATCGTAATTCCACGCCTCCGCGGGAGCTTCCCACAGCGGCGTTTTTTCCGCCCACTTCACGCCCTGCTCACGAAGCAGCGCGGCGAGCTCCTTCAGCCACGGCTCCGGACGGCGCGAATGGATATACTCTATCGCCGCGCAGCCCTCGAACCAGCGGTAAGCGCCCCAGTCGAAGAGCTTGACCGCGCCCGAGGAAAGCAGCGCGTGATAGTTTTTCAGCAGCTTGTAAAGCGCGGCGTCGGCGCGTTCGTCGCCGCTGCACCGCGCCCATACGGTCAGCGCCTTCGAGATCAGCAGGATCGCCCAGGAGTCGTAGTTCGCGGCGTCCTCCTCCGGATGCGGACATATCCAGCCGGACGGCTTCTGCGAAGCGAGGATCGCGTCGATATAACGCTTCGCGCGCGCGATCATCCCCCCGTCTTCCAGCAGGAAGGCGAGCGGAATGAAGCCGTCCAGCCAATACGGGACGCGCTCCCAGCCCTCGGCGGAGCCGCCGATCCACGCGCTGTCGCGCACGTCGCGCCAGACCTCGTCGAGACGGCCGCCGAGGCCGTCCGCCTGTATGCGAAGCTGACGCTTCAGCCACCCCGCGGGCTTTATTTCATTCGGTGTGAACCGCTGAAAGCGATGCATGTTTCCCCTCCGTAAAAACAACTCCCCCGCTTGCGCGAGGGAGCCGCCGGTTTTACAGCGAATCGACGAGCCTTGCGGCGACGCGCAATATCGCAAGGGCGTCAGAAACCGTAATCGCACCGTCACCGTCGATATCGAGGATGAGTAGGTCCTCGTCGGTCGGCACTACCAGTTTCGCCGCGATACGCAGCGCCGCGAGCGCGTCGGAAACGGTGATCTTCCCGTCGCCGTCGGAGTCGCCTTTTGCAACCGCCGCCGGACCGTTGACCGTCACCTCAAACGAAGCTTCAAAGCCCTCGTAAGCTATAACTACCGTCTTGACGCCGCCCCACTGACTGTCGAATCCGGAAACGCTTACTTCGCGCGAGGCGCTCTCCCCTTCGATAACCATACGCGTAACGCCCGCAACGGTGATCAGATTAGCGTATTGATAAGTGTCGTTATTATAACTCAACATCAGCCTGCCGCCGGTGAGTTCGAGTGCTTCTCCCGCCTCGTAGACCGTCTTGTTCGGCGTCTTGGCAACGCTTATGCCGACAATCTCTTTGTCGACTATTTCAACCTCGAACGCCGCGCTGTGCCCCTGATACGTGACAGTAACGGCGCAAGCGCCGGCGAACCGGTTATCGAATCCGCTGACGGTGAACGGCGCGACGGAGAAATCGTCCGCGAACATCAGATTCGTCTGCCCGTCGTTATAGACCATGTACGCCTCGCGCGTCGTATCGTTATCGAAGTATATCGTGATCGCGCCACCCGAAATATCGAGCTGATCCTTGTCGACGAGATAGCGCAACTTCGCCGGAAGCTTTGTCAGCACAATATCTGTAAGAGAGGCGACCGGTATCAACCTCGTCTCACGCAACCCGCAGGATGAGCAAGCCCTTGTTTCCTCGCCTTCGGAATTATATGTATTCGGAACCGTAATCCTCCATTCGCTCCATTCGTGTGGAAGGGGCATAATCTCACGCACCTCATACGCTCCGCATACATTACAAATATGCTTCTTTTCCCCAGAGGCGGCACAAGTCGCCTGACTGATATAATCCCATTCACCCCATCTGTGTCCAAGCGGATTGATCGATCTGGTATCATACTTTCCGCAAAGGGAACAAACGCGCATCTTTTCGCCTGCTTCCGTGCATGTTGGCTCTGCAGTGGTCTCCCATTCGCTCCATTCGTGCGGATAACAAGTCTCCAGCTCATACTGGAACCCCTCATCAGCAGCGTACCTGTGAGCGTATGAATTCTCAACAACCGTTAAGATGACGTCGAGCGGTTTGTATCCACCGTTACTATAGTAATGGAACGCGTGTTCACCGATGCTCGTCACGCCGTTGCCTATCGTCACGCTCGTCAGACGCTTGCAGCCGTAGAACGCATAATTACCGATGCTCGTCACGCCGTCGGGTATCGTTATGCTCGTCAAGTCGGTGCAGCCGTAGAACGCGCTGTCGCCGATGCTCGTCACGCTGTCCGGTATCGTTACGCTCGTCAGACCGGTGCAGCCGGAGAACGCCAGATCGCCAATGCTTGTCACGCTGTCCGGTATCGTCACGCTCGTCAGACCGATGCATCCATAGAATGCACGACTGCCGATGCTCGCAACGTCGCTGCCTATCGTCACGCTCGTCAGACCGGTACAGCCGCGGAACGCGTGTTCACCGATGCTCGTCACGCCGTTGCCTATCGTCACGCTTGTCAGACCGGTGCAACCGTAGAACGCATAATCGCCGATGCTCGCAACGCCGTCGCCTATCGTCACGCTCGTCAGACGCTTGCAGCCGTAGAACGCACCCAAGCCGATGCTCGTTACGCTGTCCGGTATCGTCACGCTCGTCAGACCGTCGCGCCAGCCGAACGCATAAGAGGCAACACCAACCGTACCGTTTTTTATCGTATACGCTCCAGATATACCGTTTTTTGCTTCTATAAGCCAGTTGTCGATATAGAGAACATCGTCTTCCCAATTAGCCTCATTGTTATGGTATCCGGTATTATAGAACGCATACCGGCCGATGCTCGTCACACTGTTCGGTATCGTCACGCTCGTCAGGCCGGTGCAGTCGCAGAACGCATGACCGCCGATGCTCGCAACGCCGTCGCCTATCGTCACGCTCGTCAGACGCTTGCAGCCGTAGAACGCATAATTACCGATGCTCGTCACGCCGTCGGGTATCGTTACGCTCGTCAAGTCGGTGCAGCCGTAGAACGCACCCAAGCCGATGCTCGTTACGCTGTCCGGTATCGTCACGCTCGTCAGACCGGTGCAGCCGCGGAAGGCATAATCAGCTATACCAACCGTACCGTTTTTAATCATATACACTCCGGATTTATTGCTTTTAGACTCTATAAGCCAAGTACCAATATAAAGTACATCGTTTTCCCAATTAGTCTCATTGTTATAGTATCCGGTATTGCAGAACGCATACCTTCCGATGCTCGTCACGCCGCTACCTATCGTCACGCTCGTCAGACCGGTGCAGTCCTCAAACGCGTGTTCACCGATGCTCGTCACGCCGTCGGGTATCGTTACGCTCGTCAAGCCGGTGCAGTAGTAGAACGCCTTTTCGCCGATGCTCGTCACACCTGATCTGATAGTTACCGTTTTTATTCCAGAACCCCACGGCCCCACCGTTGAAGAGAAATAATTATTCATCGTTCCCGTGCCGCTGATGATGAGATTGCCGGCAGAGTCGAGATTCCACGTCAGATTATCTCCACACTTACCGCTTTCGGCGGTTGCGGCTGAGACGGAAATAAGCCCCGTCGGGAGCAACGCAATCATCATCGCCGCGGCGATGATGATTGAGAGAGTTTTTGTGAGAAAGCGTTTATTCATAGGGCTTTTCCTCCGGACGAGAATAGTAATAGTTATTTAGATATATTGTAGCACATAACAGGGATTTGTCAAGTGATATGCGGATTAAACGGCAAGATTGCAAGGACGTCATACTGAGCAGCAGCGTCGGGAGGCCTCCCCTGTGTAAGGGGAGGTGGATTGCCGGACGCGGAGCGGACGGCAAGACGGAGGGGTTGTCGTAATTACGCGGCAGGCTGAACGACAGCTAACAACCCCTCAGTCATTTTTGCTCCGCAAAAATAACAGCTCCCCTTACACAGGGGAGCCGAGTGTGCCGACTTCGTCGGCAGTTATATTATCGCTGACGCGATAGTGGTATTTGCCCTTCGGGCAAGTGGTATTTACGCTGCGCGTCAGTGGTATTGCCGCTGCGCGGCAGATTCACTCCCTCCGTCATTTTTTGCAAGCAAAAAATGACACCTCCCTCGTCTGAGGGAGGTGCCCGGGCGCTTCTTCACTTGGGAATTCACCGCTTGAGCGTGGGAGCCGGCGCTTATTCTTCTTATTTGCCGAGCATTATCTCGACGATGGTATCGAGCTGTTCGTTCGTCATGCCGATGCTGATTAGGTAGTTGCGGATGCGGTCGCTCAGGCGCTCGCCGCCGAACTTCTGCAGGCGGTCGATGTAGTTCGTGATCGCTCCGCCGTCGCGGGATCCCCAGATCTCGCCGTAGTTGGAGAACATATAGTCGCGATACAGGGATTCCTCGCTGACGCCGAGCAGGCCGTTGAGCAGGAACGCAACGCAGCCGGTGCGGTCGGTGCCTATCGCGCAGTGGAAGAATATCGGGTAGTTGTCTTTATCCGCGAATACGTCGAACGCCGCCTTTATTTCAGGCGCGTTTATCTCGAGGATGTTACCGTCGTAGCTCATCGGGCAGTTGTAATAGTTGACCTTCTTGCCGAGCACGCTCTTTGTGATCTGGCCGTTCTCGCCGTTTTCGGCGACGCGCAGGTCGAGCTCCGACTTGACGCCGAGCTCCTCGAGCATCGTCTTTTTGCCCTCGTCGGTAACTCTGGCGCGGACTTCGCCGGGCTTGCCGTCGCTGATCGTGCCGCAGCGGAAGATGAGCCCCTGCTTGACGACGCGGCCGCTCTCGGTGGGCCAGCCGCCCATGTCGCGGAAGTTCGTCACGCCGTCGACGTACAGGTTGCGCGGGCAGTCGGCCGAAACAGTGAAGCTGCGCACCGCGGAGGTGTAGGACTGCTCCGTCTTTTCGTCGCCCTTGCCGGAAGTGAAGACCGCGGTGACGGTCCAGTAGTAAGTCGTGCCTATCTTAAGGTTGGTTATCTGGATGGTATTATACTTGCTCTCGTATTCCTTCGGCTTGGACATATCCTCTTTTTCGGAGAGGTTGACGATATATTTGCCCGCCTTGCCTTCGGCGCCGGCGACGGACCATTCGAGCGTTACCGGTACCGGCTGGCTCAGCTCGAGCATTCCGACCGCGTAGTCGGTAGCGCTCAGGTAATCCTCGCCCTTCAGGTATTTATTCTGGATAGACGTGTGTATGCCGACGTCGTTGCCGGGATCGGTCACGGTGAACGTGACGACGTCCTTTTCCGCCGCCGAGCTGCTTCCGCAGCCGCTGAAAACCGCCGCGCAGAGCGCGAGGCAAAGTATGAAGCCGAGCATTCTCTTGAGTTTCATATAAGTCCCCTCCGTTGATGAGTCTTCATTTATTATATTAGCATCGCGGCGGCGCGATGTCAACACCAAGCGCGGAAAAACAGCATTTTTCGCGCGCGCTTCACGCGGTGAGAAAAAGAAAGGCAAATATTTTGAAAATTAACTATTGACATTTCGCGGCGGCGACTGTATAATAGTTTTCGCTGTCTTCACCGACGGCGCGAAACTGAATATGGGAGAGTTCCCGAGTGGCCAAAGGGGGCAGACTGTAAATCTGTTGTCGATGACTTCGATGGTTCGAATCCATCCTCTCCCACCAAAATCAAAGCCCCGCCTTTTGGCGGGGCTTTGATTTTGGCGGGATCAAGAGGACGGAAACGAGCTCCTCCTTCTTCCGCCAAATTCTCACCCCGCAAACAGCTAATATCTTGACACTTATTCCCGATTATGCTATCATTCGACTATACGGTTCCTACCCGCCCACTACAACGAGGTAACAACATGAACGCTAAACACAAAAAACGGAACATCAGTCTTCTTGTCGAAGTTGCGGCGATATTTCTTATCGGCGTTCTTATAACCGGCGCGCTGACGTATATCTGCGAGACCTACCTCTACAACAACAGCGTCAAGAAACAGACCGAGCTGCAGGCCTCCGAGATCGCAGAGGAAACGAGGCGCGCGGTAAACGAGTATCCCGCGAGTCAATGGCTGATCAAATACTGGTATGAGCATCCGGACGAACTCGATATCGAATACGACGCCGAGTACGCCGCGGACACGCTTACGGCGGAAAAGTGCCGCGTTTTCTCACAGCGCCATCCCGATATGGAGCTGCGCTATATGACGGACGCCGACTGCGAGGCCCTTCCCGCCGAGGATCAGAAGCTCTACGCCGAGATAATATACTCCTTCCTGATAACCCGCGTCGATCAGATCAAGCAGTCATATCACGTCGATTTCCTTTTCTGCGTCGTATCGGAGGAGCCGTTCGACAAGCAGTTCTTCCTCTTCAGCGCCGCGGACCCGGGCGCCGTCAGAGGCACGAACTACGAGGAGGTCTACCCACTCGGCAACGTCGTCTCCGTCGCGGAAAGCCAGACCGAAGCGATGCGCGGCGCGCTTCAGAAATCCAGCCACCTCGCCGACGCGGGCAACTACGTCGACTACTACTCGACGCTGACTTCCTTCGACGGCCACAGCGTTATTCTCGGCCTGACCTACGGCCTTTCCGCGCTCAAAAGCGATATCGAAGCGCAGACTCGCACCGGAACCGCGATGGCGATCCTCAACCAGCTCGTCCTTTCCGCCGTCTGTCTGCTGCTGATCTACCTCGTCGTGCTGCGCCCGATCAAAAAGGTGCAGCACAGCATTCGCGATTACAAGACCACGAAGGACAGCGGCGCAGTGTCGAAGGATCTCGCGGGCGTTCGTCTTCGCAACGAGCTCGGGCAGCTCTCGGAGGACGTTACCGATATGGCGCGCGAGATAGACGACCACATGGAAAAGATAAAGACCATCACCGCGGAAAAAGAGAGGATCGGCATGGAGCTCGAGCTCGCCAGCCGCATCCAGTACGCGATGCTCCCGAACGTCTTCCCCGCCTTCCCCGAGCGGCATGAATTCGACCTCTACGCCAGCATGGATCCCGCCAAGGAGGTCGGCGGCGACTTCTACGACTTCTTCATGCTCGACAACGACCACCTCGCCGCGGTCATCGCGGACGTCTCCGGCAAGGGGATACCCGCCGCGCTATTCATGATGATAACCAAAGCCCTAATCAAGAACACCGCGATGACGGGGCTTTCGCCCGCGAAGGTACTGGAGCTCGTCAACAAGCAGATTGCCGCGAACAACCCCGAACAGATGTTCGTAACGGTCTGGCTCGGGATCCTCGAGATCTCCACCGGCAAGCTCACCGCCGCGAACGCGGGCCACGAGTATCCCGCGCTGAAGGAGCCGGACGGCGCCTTCGAGCTGGTCAAGGATAAGCACGGACTCGCCGCCGGAGCGATGGACGGCATGCGGTATAAGGAATACGAGCTGCAGCTGCGCCCCGGCTCTAAGCTCTTCGTCTACACCGACGGGGTGCCGGAGGCCACCGACGCAGGCGAACAACTGTTCGGCACCGACCGTATGCTCGCCGCGCTGAACTCCGAGCCCGACGCGGATCCGGAAGGATTACTGCGCAACGTGCGCGCGGCGGTCGACGGCTTCGTGAAGGAAGCCGAGCAGTTCGACGATCTGACGATGCTCTGCCTCGAATACAGGGGCGGCGAAAAGAATCAGTAAAGCAAACGCATCAAAAAAGGCACGCCCTTTGGCGTGCCTTTTTTCTTTGAGTTTATTCGATTATTACGCCTTGGCGAGAACGTACTCGTAAGTAAGATCGTTTTCGGGATCGCCGTTGAAGATGTCGATCTTGCCGTCCTTCAGCGTGCCGGTGTAATCGTTCGTGAGGCCGAGGAAGGTCTCTGTCATCGTGAAGGTCTCGCCTTCGAGTTTCCAGGTCAGCTCATAGCTGGTGCCGTCGGTAGTGCGGGTGCCGGTGCCGTCCTCTTTCAACTCGAGGGTAAACTCCTCGTCCGTTATCCATTCCGTATCGCCGACGAACTTGCTCTGCTGGCACTTATAGGTGCCTGCCGCGTCCTTCATCTCCTGCGATGCGCCGCACGCGACGAGCATCAGCGCCATAACGAGCGCCATAACGACAGCTATCGTCTTTTTCATTGTGATTATCTCCTTGTCGTGAATTTGGATACGCCGACTCGTCGGCTTCCATCGTGATTATAGCATACTATGATTTGAAAAAAATGTCAAGAGGAGAACTACTCAAAAGGAAGATACAGCGGAGCGGCTTCAATGATGAAGTGAGCGGCTTGTATATCATCTGTTGCGTGATGATTATCAGTCACGCTGATACAGACGTCACCTGTTGACAACGGCACAAAGATGTTTCTGTCACCAAAAACGACGTATTGTACGCCCGTATATTGTACAACTCCTTCCTCATACTCTATCGGGATTGTTTCAAACGGCTTCTCAATATCAACACCTATACCTTGCAGCTGCTCATCAAACAAAGGGTACGAATCTTTAACCTTTTTATATAGTTTCTGCAATAGTCACATCCGCAAATATCCTCAGGCTTCAGCGCGGTATAATATGCCTTGGGTTTTTCGACGTTCATACATGTTCGCCTCTGACGTCATTATGCTTCAAGTGAGATTTTGCAGTGGAGCATGAAGCAACGAGCATTATACGGATAGACGCACATTGATTATCCAGTGTTTTGTATGTGTTTTCATCTATATAATTCGTTTTATAAAGCAAGTCAAGCCAATAGCCCGTTTCGTTTGCTTCTTTAAGCGCGATTTGAAGCTTGGCGATAAAATCCGGTTTCCCGTGAGCGTACTGCGCTTCTCGGATGTTCGCACCAATCGACGTGCCGGAGCGCCCGATCTGATTTGAAATTATCGTTTCATGCTTTGCTTTCAAGTCTTTTACAAGATTGATGACGGACACTGCGAAACCCATTGACTGAATTGAAAGTTCATCATTGCGCATACAATCACCTCTAATAATTATAATAGCATATTTGCGCGAACTAATCAAGGAGGAATGAGATAAAGGGAATTATAATGAAGACGGGCTTTGCCCTAATGAAGTCACTCGCATTCGCTTGTTAATGAAGACGGCGGCGGTGGCACCTAATGAAGCGAAGTCGCCCGATTCTCTCATTTCTCTCATTCAATTCCTTCATTAGCGAAGCGTCTTCATTCCTTCATCAGCCCGCTCGCGGGCGACTTCATTAAAAAAGCACTTGCCGAAGCAAGTGCTTTTTTCTGGCAGGGGCAGAAGGACTTGAACCCTCGGCACGCGGTTTTGGAGACCGCTGCTCTACCAACTGAGCTATACCCCTGTATGGTGGGCCTTCAGGGACTCGAACCCCGGACCGACCGGTTATGAGCCGGTTGCTCTAACCAACTGAGCTAAAGGCCCTTATCGGTTCAGCGCAGCCAATGATATTTCAAAGACCGACTTCACCGACGTTCATATATAATACCACCGTTCCGGCGAGTTTGTCAAGCGTTTTTTTCACTTTTGCGCCATTTATTCGGCGGCGTCCGGATCCGGCTCCGAAAGCGTCAGTATATCGTCGGTATACTCCGCGACGAATTCGGCGTCGTGCGCGACGGTTATGACGGTTTTGCCCTTCATTTTCGCGAATATCAGCGCCGCGGCGCGCGCCTTCATATCCGGGTCGAGCCCGTTGAACGGCTCATCGAGCAGAAGCACGTCCGGCTTCGCGCAGAGCGCCCGCGCGATCGCGACGCGGCGGCTCATTCCACCCGAAAGCGCCGCAGGGAACGCGTCCGCCTCCCCCGCGAGACCGAGCTCCGAAAGCAGCTCGCGGGCGTACGCCCCGTCGCCGTCCTCGAGCTTCACATTCTCGAGCACGGTGCGCCACGGCAGCAGGCGGTCCTCCTGAAAGACCGCGCGGACACGCGCTCCTTCCGTCTCCACTATCCCCTCGTCCGGACGGAGCAGACCGCATATCAGCCGCAGCAGCGTCGTTTTGCCGACGCCGGATCTGCCGGTGATAACGTAACGCACGCCCTCCCCGAACTCATACGAGAAGCCGCGCAGCACCGTCTTATCGCCGAACGCCTTCGTCACGTTTTCAAACCTTACCATAGGCGGTGCTCCTTCCCGCAGTGCTGCGCTTGAGCAAATACGAAAGCAGCCACTCGAGCAGCATGCTGATTATTATTACGCAGAGGGTCCACGCCAGCATCTCCGGCGTTTCGAGATAGATCTTCGCGCGGTAGAGCATACCGCCGACGGCGTATTTCGGCGCCGCGAGCACCTCCGCCGCGACCCCCGCCTTCCAGGCGAAGCCGAGCGAGGTCAGCGCCGCCGGAACGAAGTACGGCTCGACGCTCGGCAGGTACACCTCCCGCAGCGTCGCGCGGCGCGAAAGCCCGAAGACCTTCGCCATCTCCAGCAGCTTCACGTCGGTTTCCTCGATGCCCTTGAAGGTGTTCGCCCAGATTATCGGGAAGACCATCAGGAAGGAGATCACGGTCGGGATATACTCATTCTCCGCGAAGAAGAGCAGCATTATGATGAAAGACGCCACCGGAGTCGCCTTTATCACGCTCATCATCGGGCTGAAAAGCGTGTACGCGACGCGGCTGACCTTCGTCAGCACGGCGAAGGCGGCTCCGACGAGCACTCCGAGCGCGAAGCCGCAGAAGATGCGCAGCGCGCTCATCGCCACCGTCAGCCAGAACCCGCCCGTTCCGGCGAGGCGGAAGAGCGTTTTAAAGACCGTCAGCGGCGGCGAAAGCACTATATTCTGGTTTATCAGCACAGCCGCAAGCTGCCATACCCCCAGCCAGAAGGCGGCTGTGAGTATGACGACCGCGGTTTTCTTCAGTTTCGGATGCTTACTTTGAGTAGTAGAAGTCCTCATCGGGCAGCGCTCCTCCCACGGAAGCGGGGTTGTAGTCGAAGAGTATCTGATAGAATCCGGCGATCTGCGTCTTCATCTCCGCGCCGGAGATGAAGGTCAGCCCGCAGTTCGGCAGCGCCTTTTTCGCGACGGCGGCCTTCGGGATTATGCCGTAGGTCTCGCAGAGCGCGGCGGCGGAGTCGAGGTTCGCGGCGTCGCTCATATATTCGATGGACGCCTTATACTCGCCGAGGAAGGCGTCGAGCGCGTCCTTGTGCTGCTCCGCGAAGTCCTTGCGGACGACGACGCAGCCCATCGAAAGCACGCTGCCGCCGTTTCCAGCAAGCGCGGCGGCCTTGTCCCACTCCTTCGTCAGATCGAGCGCGACGGACGCACCTGCGACCTGCGTCAGCGCGGCGGTGACCTTCGGCTCGGGAAGGACGGCTATCTGCGCCTTGCCGGAGGCGAGGTCGGCGATGACGGCGTCGTGCTCCGCTTCGTAGACGACCTCAACGTCGTTTCTGACGCCGTTGGAGTCGAGGATATAATTGAGAACGTACTCCGGAACCGCGCCCCGGCCGGAGGAGTAGACGGTCTTGCCCTTCAGGTCGGCGACGGAGGAAACGGTCGTTCCCTCCGCGGTCAGCACGTAGAGCACGCCGAGAGTATTCAGCGCGGCGAGCTTCACCTTGCCCTCGGTCTTTTTGTAAAGCACGGCGGCGAGGTTGGTCGGCACGGCGGCGACGTCGAGCTCGCCGCTGATTATCTTCGCGGTCACCTCGTCGGGCGCGTTGAAGACGGCGGCTTTGTAGTTGTTCGCCGTTTTGGCGGCGGCGTTGTCGTCGAGAAGCTTCGCGGCTCCGACTCCGGTCGGGCCGGCAAGAAGGCCGATACTCACGTCCGTGCGGACGGCGGGCGCGGCCGAGGAAGCGGGCTCCGGAGTCTTCGCTCCGCAGCCGGTGAGCGCGAGCGCGAACAGCGCAAGCGCGAGGATGATCGTTACGGTTTTTTTCATTTTTGGTTTCTCCTTTTTTGCTGATTTACGATAAGGGCAAAAGCCGATATTGACTGATTGGCGATAAGGGCAAAAGCCGATATTGTTTTAATAAACCTCTTTTATGCGTTCCTCATTAACCGAGATATAGCGCCCGTCGCGTTCGACGCAGCCGACGTCGGCGAGCGTATCGAGCGCGCGGTAGATCGTGGCGCGTCCGAGCGAAAGCTCCGCCGCGGCGCGGCTGACGTTCAGCGCGAAGCGCCCGCCCTTCTCCTCCGCCAGCGCAGCGAGGTAGCGCGCGAGTCTGCCCGCGGAATCCGCTCCGGCGCAGCGGCTGATGACGCCGTTGAGGAAGCGCACGCGCGCCGAGAGGAAGGCGATGAAGTTGCGGGCAAACGCCGGATCGCTTCCGAGCGCGGCGGCTACCGCGGACTTGTTGAAGAACAGCGCCGTGAGCTTAGTCTGCGCCGTTACGTCGGAATCCATTACTCCGTCGCCGCCGAAAAGCGTGGAAACGCCGGTCACGTCGCCCGCCTGAAGCGCGCGCATGACGACGCTGCCCTTTCGCACCTCCGCCCTGCCGGAGAGGATAACGATCAGGTCGTCGTTCACACCGCCGCGGCGGCAGACGGCCTCGCCGCGCGCGAACTCCGCGCGGCGCGTGCCGCCGTCCGAAACGAGCGCGGAAACGGCGCTTTCCGATACGCCGGCGAAGAGGGCGACATTTTTCATTATAAAGCTGACGTCGTTCATGTTACCGCCTCAAAACTGTATCATTTGAAACACTTCTGTATATAGTATAACCTTTTTTCCGGCTTTGTCAAGAGGAAATAACGAATTGTTCAAAAGCATAATAATAAAGACAGACCGGCTTTTACGATCTGTCTTTATGCTGTTTATTCTTTTAATGCGGTTACCGTCCTTCAGCGCGGACGCATCTGACAGCGATGCGGCTGACGCCGGAAGACGTGCACGTGAACAACGTCAGCGACCAATCGCCCTGTTGCATTTCCTCCGTTTGATGTGATGAAAGCATCTCTACGCAGTCGACAACATAATCCCGCCGCAAGCCGTCAGCGGAAATGAAAACGACACTTTCTCCCGCCGAAAGCTTACCAATGCCTCCGAAATGAGAAGCATAATTATGTCCGGCAATTACTATATCATTACCGTCAACTGTACCTGAATAAAGGCACGGCACTGATTTGAGGCGCTTTTCGCTGCATTCCGCACAAACAGGAAGTTCAAGCCCCAATGACGGTATGCAGACGATACCGATATACTCCTCTCCTTCAACTGTCACGCTGAACATACCGCGGTCATTACGCTGCAAAGCGGGAGAATGCACGGATACTATCTCCGCACGCAGCTTTTCCCCCACCCTGCGCGATGTCCTGCCCGCTGCGTCAGACTCCCAAATATTGAATACGGCAAGCGCGACAGCCGCGAGCAGGAACACAACGCCGGAAATGAAAAGCGCTCGTCTCAGGTGTTTGTCAGGCGTTTTATTCACATCGTTTCCTCTTTGCCGTAAAAACCGAAGCCAGTATCATCAGTATT
>JAFRVI010000086.1 GCA_017438525.1 Clostridia bacterium | reverse complement strand
GAGCGTCAGGTTTTAAGCATATAGTTGTCGATGTTGCTGCCCTCAAGGATCGCGAAAACACAGACATACCCTTCGTCGCGGTGAACGGCGGGATAATCGTTGCATAAGCGTTTTAACGCGGACTTATTCAGACAGCCGCCGAAACCGGCGGCTGTCTGAATAAGTCCGTGCGTGACGGTTGACAGAATTACAACGAATCAACAAGCTTCGCGTCGCCGCGAAGCTTGCCGAGCCGACGGAAACGCTGCTTGCCGCCTGCGATATCGACGGCGACGGAGCAATCACGGTCGCCGATGCGCTTTCGATCCTGCGCGTAGCGGCAAAGCTGGCGGATACGCTGTAAGATCAAGCGCTTATATTATCCGTAATTAACTATTTGTTATCTGTGCTTAACTTTTTCCAAAACCCCTTGACAAAAAATGGGGGGATAGAATACTTATGATAGAAGCATTTTCTACCAAGAAAATGGAGGAAACCACAATGAAAAACCTCAGCAAGATCCTTTCCGCGATACTGACGGCGGTAATGCTGCTCAGTCTGTTCACGGTACCCGCAGTCGTTCACGCCGAAGGCGGCGTCTGCGGCGAAAATCTCACGTGGACGCTCGAGGATGGCGTCCTGACCATCAGCGGCACCGGCCCGATGAACAATTATCTGAAATATAACGCTCATCAGTCATACGCCGTTGAACGCCCCGATTTAGACGACCTCGCCCCGTGGGGAACGGATATCACGAGCGTCGTCATCGAAGACGGCGTAACGACGATAGGCGACTATGCGTTCTATAACTGCCAGCAGATAGAAAGCATAGAGATCCCCGCGAGCGTTAAAACCATCGGCGACAGCGCGTTCTTTTCTGCCAAATTGAAAACGCTCGTTCTGCCGGAAGGCGTTGAAGAAATAGGCGACTATGCTTTCTGTGAATGCACTCTTGAAAGTAAAGATTTCCATATGCCGGATAGTCTTGCCGTGATCGGAGATTACGCTTTCCGTTATGCGTACTTTGGCGAGATACAGATCGGTAGCGGCGTAGTGGATATCGGCGCGGGCGCGTTTACCTATAACGTGGTCATCGATATTCCCGACAGCGTTCAGCATATAGGCAATGAAGCTTTTAAGAAAACGCGCTATTATGAAGACGCAAAGAACTGGCGAATGGATGCTCTCTATATCGGCAAGTGGCTGATAAAGGTCAAAGAGAATACCAAACTCGAGTTCTTCGTCGTCAAACGCGGCACGGAGCACATTGCCGATTATGCTTTTGAGAATTGCAAGTCGCTGAAAGACGACGTAATACTTCCGAAGAGCTTGAAGTCCATAGGAAGAAGCGCGTTCCAGGCCTGCAACAATCTCGAAGCGCTCGACATACCGGAAGGAGTGACGGATATCGGCCCCGGCGCGTTTTCCGGCTGCAAGGGCCTGACCGAGCTCAAGCTTCCGGAGTCGATAACCGAGATAGGCGATCAAATGGTATCCGGCTTGAGCTTTGAGCAATTCGAGATCCCGGATAACGTGGAACGTATAGGCGAAGGCGCTTTCCTGAGTTGTAATTATCTGAAGAGTATCACGATCCCCTCAAGCATAAAAAGAATAGAGTCGTGGACGTTTACAAATTTTATATCGCTCGAGGAAGTGAACCTCCCCGAAGGCCTTGAAAGCATCGGCGATTTCGCTTTCCTGGCATGCGCCTCTTTGCGCAGGATCGTTATTCCCAGAAGCGTTACAAGCATCGGCATGGGGCTTTTCTATTTCAACGTTCCGACGCCTACGGATATAGTTATGGCGGTATACGAGGGCTCGTATGCGCAGACCTACGCCGAAGAAAACGGCGTTCCTTATGAAATAATAGATGAAGAAAAGCCGATAGACGAGAATAATGAAGAGCTCGCCGGTGATATGGACGGCGACGGTGAGATAACCGTTTCCGACGCGCTGCGCGCGCTGCGTATCGCCGCGGGACTTGATGTTGCTGTAGCGACGAAGGGCACGAGAAGCGCGATCCTCGGCGACGTTGACGGCGACGGAGCCGTGACGGTTGCAGACGCACTCCAAATCCTCCGCAAAGCCGCAGGGCTCGCGTAAATAAGGCTCCCCTGTGTAAGGGGAGCTGTCGAGGGCGGTGTATGCCGCCCGAGGCTGAGGGGTTGTTGGTTTAATTCCGGCTGTGTGCGTGAATGCACAACCTCTCCGTCTTTCGCCTTCGGCGAAATCCACCTCCCCTTGCACAGGGGAGGCGAGAGATGTAAAAAGCCGCACCCGATCAGGTGCGGCTTTTCGTATGCGTTTTATTCGGCTCAGAGATCGAATTTGTCGTGGATCGCGATGACGGCGCGGTCGGCGTCCTTCTTGTCTATCAGCACGGAGATCTTTATCTCGCTGGTGGAGATCATCTGGATGTTGATGCTCGCGTCGTAAAGCGCCTCGAACATACGGGCGGCGACTCCGGAGTGCGTTTCCATTCCGGCGCCGACGATGGAGACCTTCGCGACGTCCTTGTCGACGAGGATCTTCTTATCCTTCAGCAGCTCGCTCTCGTGCAGCGCCTCGGCGGCGTAGTCCGCGTCCGCGGAGCTGACGGTGAAGGTCATATCCTTCGTGCCTTCGCGGCCGATGGACTGCAGGATGATATCGACGTTGATATCCTTTCTGCCCAGCAGGTCGAATATACGGAACGCGATGCCCGGAACGTCGGCGACGCCGACTACGGAGATGCGCGCGATGCTCGTGTCTTTGGTTACGCCCTTAATAAGCATTTTTTCCATTTTTGTTACCTCCACAACTTTGGTGCCTTTGGCTTTTGTAAGACTTGAGAGGACCTCAAGGTTGACGTTGTATTTTTTGGCTATCTCGACGGAGCGGTTCTGAAGCACCTGCGCGCCGAGGGTGGCGAGCTCGAGCATTTCGTCAAAGCTGATCTCGTCGAGCTTGTGCGCGTTCTTGACGATGCGCGGGTCGGCGGTGTAAACGCCGTCGACGTCGGTGTAGATCTGGCAGAGCTCCGCCTTCAACGCCGCCGCGATCGCGACCGCGGAGGTGTCGCTGCCGCCTCTGCCGAGGGTGGTGATGTTGTCGTATTTGCTGATGCCCTGGAAGCCCGCAACGATGACTATCTGCTTCTTATCGAGCTCCGCGAAGATGCGCTCGGTGTCGATCTTCTTGATGCCCGCGACGCCGTGCTTTGAGGTCGTCTGCACGCCCGCCTGCCAGCCGGTCAGCGAGATGACGGGGAAGCCCATCTTTTCGATGGTCATCGCCAGCAGCGACATGGATATCTGCTCTCCGGCGGAAAGCAGCACGTCCATTTCGCGCTTGGAGGGGCGCTCGTTGAGCTCCGCCGCTTTTTCGATCAGATCGTCCGTCGTGTCGCCCTGCGCGGAAACGACGACTACGACCTGGTTTCCTGCTTTGTAGGTATCGGTAACGATGCCCGCTACGTTCCGCAGCCGCTCCGCGTCCTTTACGGAGGAGCCGCCGAACTTTTGAACGATAAGTGCCATAAGTTTTTCTCCTTATATGTGGATAAGCGCGTTTGCGCGGGTTTATCAGAGCTCGATCACCCTTATGGTGGAGTAAACGTCGATGCCTTCTTCGGCGAGCTTCGCGCACTTCGCTTTCAGGTCGCCCTCGGTGGAGATAGGAGTGGTGAAGGCGAGCTCCGCGTCGGCGTAGCCCTCGATATAGTTTACGCTGCCGAAGACGGAAGCGACAAGCTTCGCGGTCTTTTCGTTGCGCAGGCAGCGCACGTAGTAGGCGGTTTCGTATTTGTCGAAGTCCTCGACGCAGCCGTCGATGGCGTCGGACCAGTAGAGCATCTTGCGCGCGGAGATGTGCTTGACGGCGTCGATGACGTCGGCGACGACCGCGCTGGCGGTCGGCATCTTGCCCGCGCCTCTGCCGTAGAAGATGACGTCGCCGATTGCGTCGCCCTTGACGAGTATCGCGTTGAATACGTCGTCGACGTGCGAGAGCTGCGAGACCTTGTTGAGTATGCAGGGCGCGACGAATATCTGCACCTTGCCGTTTTCAAGCCGCGAAGCCGCGGCGATGAGCTTGATCACGCCGCCGAAGCTTTTCGCCGCTTCGACGTCTTTCAGAGATATATTCCTAATGCCCTCGGTGTGCACCATGTTTGGATAGATATGATGGCCGAAGGCGAGGGAGGCGAGTATGCATATCTTGCGGCAGGCGTCCGCGCCGTCGACGTCCGCGGAGGGATCGCGCTCGGCGTAGCCGAGCTCCTGCGCGGTCGCGAGCGCGTTCTCGAAGGAGACGCCGTCCTCGATCATCTTGGTGAGTATGTAGTTAGTCGTGCCGTTGAGTATGCCGGCGATCTCAAAGAGCTCGTTGGCGGAGAGGCACTGGCTCAGCGGGCGTATGATCGGGATGCCGCCGCCGACGCTGGCTTCGAAGAGGAAGTTGAGGTTGTTTTCCTTCGCGATGCGGAGCAGCTCCGCGCCGTGCGTGGCGACCAGCTCCTTGTTGGAGGTGACGACGCTCTTGCCGCTCTCAAGGCAGCGCTTGACGAAGCTGTAAGCGGGGTTAAGCCCGCCGATGACCTCCACGACGACCGCGATCTCCGGGTCGTTGATTATCTTCTCGAAGTCCTTCGTGAAGCGGTCGGCGAGGGGATGGTCGGGGAAATCGCGTATGTCGAGTATATACTTGATGTCAAGCTCCATACCCGCCTTGCGTTCTATGCTGTTTCGGTTTTTAATGAAAAGCTCGGTGACGCCGGAGCCGACGGTCCCGTGTCCGAGAACGGCTATGTATTTCATATCCTGCCTCTTTCCAAATTATTTCAAATATACATTTTAGCATATAAGCCGCGCCAATGCAATTATTTTTTTCATATTTGTCGGGCAAAAACGAATATATTTTCAACAAAAGAGGGCGGAAAATCGTTTAATTAAGGTTGCAATTTCAAAGGGCGGGTGGTATAATCTTTATGGATAGAGGAGTGGTCGTATGCCCAAGCACGCAAGAAAGCCGAATTACAGGAATATCGCACTCGTGGGAGTGGCGGTCTTGCTTGTGATTCTTATAATAGTTCTTATCGTTTCGATGATTGGCAGGAAGAAGCCGGAACCCGCTGCCGGTTCGCTGGAGTCGATTTCCTCGAGCAGCTTCGAGAGCTCGGAGGAGGTGGACAGCAGCTCCGAAGACAGCAGTTCCGAGGAGGAAAGCAGCAGTTCCGCTGAGGAAAGCAGTTCGTTCAGCTCCTCGAGCGGCAAACCGGAAAGCTCGTCCTCGTCTTCGTCCTCGTCGTCCGAAACCACGACTCCGACCGGAAAATACGTCGCAATGCCCGAAACGCCTTACAGCTACGATACGACCGGCAAGACCGTCCGCAACGCCTTCGACGAGAATGGCGAGGTCGACCTGCTTTTCCCGATCAACTCTACTTACTATATCACGAGAAACTTCCAGGTCGCGAAGCTCGAGACCGTCGACGGCGACTACAAGATGGACTACCGCGCCGCCCCTCACTGTAGGGAAATGCTCGCCGCAATGCGCAAAGAACTTAACAGCGATATCAGCGCGTTCTCGACCTACCGCTCATACTCTTATCAGGAGGGCAACTTCCAGCGCAAGGTCAATAAACTTATCAGCAAGGGCTACAGCAAGACCGACGCTTACAACACCGCCGCGACCATCGTCGCTATCCCCGGTACCAGCGAGCACCAGCTCGGCCTCGCGATAGACGTTTACCTCTGGAGTCTTTATAAGCGCGACGGCGAACTTAACGAAAGCTTCGAGGGCACGAAGGAGTACAAATGGCTGCAGGAGCATGCGTGGGAATACGGCTTCATCCTGAGCTATCCAAAGGATAAGATTAAGGATACCGGCATCATCTACGAGCCGTGGCACTACCGTTACGTCGGCATAGAGAACGCGAAGGCGATCCGCGACAGCGGCAAGCTGCTTTCGCAGTGGCTCGAGGATCAGAACATAGTTTACGTCTACAACGGCAAATAAGCGCAATAACGAATAAAAGAGTCCTCCGCGGCATAGATTGTCGCGGAGGATTTTTTTGAGGTGAGCGCATGTTTGTTAAAACGTTTAAGATAAAAACCGCGGCGGTCGCCGCGGCCGCGGCCGTGACGCTCGTAACGGGTGCTTTATTGGGCGGTTTCGCGGCGGTGAAGACGGCTTCCGCGAAGAAGGAACTGCCGATATACAGCGTTGAGCGTGGTGATAAGAAGATTGCGATAAGTTTCGACGCCGCGTGGGGAAACGAGCAGACGGGGAAGCTTATCGACATACTCGCGGAGTACGGCGTGAAAACGACCTTCTTCGTCGTCGGGTCGTGGGTGGATAAATACCCCGACTCCGTCAAGGCGCTTGCCGACGCGGGGCACGAGGTGATGAACCACTCGAACACGCACCCGCATCTGACGCGCCTCGACGTTCAGCGCATGGAGGAGGAGATAAACGCCTGCTCTGACAAGATCGAGGCGCTGACCGGCAGGCGCCCCGACCTGCTCCGCGCGCCGTACGGCGACTACGACGACACGGTGATAAAAACCGTCCACCGCCTCGGCGTTTACCCGATACAATGGGATGTCGACTCGCTCGACTGGAAGGACATTTCCGCGGAAAAAATCGCCGAAAGGGTGCTTCGCGGCGTGAAGGACGGCTCGATCGTGCTCTTCCACAACGGCGGAAAGCACACCGCGGAGGCGCTGCCGGCGATACTTTCCGAGCTGCAGAGCCGCGGTTACGAGATCGTGCCGGTATCCGAGCTGATACTGCGCGATAACTATTATATCGACCACACCGGCAGACAGAAACCCGAAATAGTGAATAACACAGGGCCGACCGGACAATAATACCTTCGGAAAGGTCGGTGGAAGAGTGAGAGCGATACTTGCGTGCGGTACCGGCGGCGAAGGCGTTATAAGCGGGATTTCCGCGGGCTTTCGCGACGCCGGAGTTCCGCATATCGCGGTATCGGAGAACGGGTGCGAACACTTTTCGGGCGGACGCCGCGGCGGCGGGTACGCAATTGACGCCGCCGGAGATGCCCGCGAAGCCGCGCGCGTTTTGCTCGTTTCCGCCGACCGCCTTCCTTTTTTGCGCGGCTTTTCGGAGGCGTTGATAGTCTTGTGCTCCGAGGCTTCCGCGGACGTATCCGGTTTTGAGGGCAGGGCTTACGTCATAACCGACGGCGAAAGGGAAGCGCCGCCTGCGCTGAAACGCTTTCCGCTAATCTCGTGTGGTATGGGCGTGAAGAACACGCTGACCTTTTCAAGTGTGCGTTCCGACGGAGGAATCATCTGCCTTCAGCGGAAGCTGAATACCTTTTCCGGCAGGGTGGCGGAGCCGCAGGAATACCGCTTCCGCCGCTTCGAAGGCGAGCCGTTCGTTCCGCTCGCGGTGTTCGCGGCGCTGCTTATATGCGATTGCTTCAACGACGGGTGACCGCCGTTTTTCTTTGTCTTTACTTTTGCCCGTATTCGTGATATAATACTCTTGAACGAGGAAATATACCGCGTTGACAAACACCACACAATCGGTTGACAATGCACGAAAGGCGGCAGGTTATGGAAAGAGAATACATATTATCCAAGGTCGACCACACGCTTCTGAAGCAGGGCGCGACGCTCGCGGATATCAAAAAGCTCATTGACGAGGGGATCGAATACAAAACGGCTTCCGTCTGCATTCCGCCGTATTACGTCAAGGCGGGCGCGGAGTACGCGGCCGGCAGACTCCCGATCTGCACCGTGATCGGCTTTCCGAACGGATACTCCGTCACCGCGGCGAAGGTCTGCGAAGCCATCGAGGCGATCGAGTCCGGCGCGGAGGAGATCGACACCGTCATCAACGTCTGCATGGTGAAAAACGGCGAATACGACGCGCTCCTGCAGGAGCTTAAAATACTGCGCAAGGTCTGCACGGGCAAGATACTGAAGGTCATCATCGAGACCTGCCTGCTGACCGAGGAGGAAAAAATCGAGATGTGCCGCGTCGTATCCGAATCCGGCGCGGACTTCATAAAAACCTCCACCGGTTTCGGCGGAGGCGGAGCGACGCTCGAAGACGTCCGGCTCATGCGCGCCCACTGCGCCGATCACGTTAAAATCAAGGCGTCCGGCGGCGTCCGTTCCTTCGAGGACGCGGAAAAGTTCATCGAAGCGGGCGCTGACCGCCTCGGCACGAGCTCGCTCGTGAAGATATGCGCGGAGGGCAAATGATATGAAACGCGTTTTTCTCATCGTTCTCGACAGCGCCGGCATCGGTAACGCCCCCGACGCCGCGGATTTCGGCGACAAGGGCGCGAACACCCTGAAGACGATCTCGGCTTCGCCCGAGTTTTCCGTCCCGAATATGAAGCGCCTCGGGCTTTTCAATATCGACGGCGTGACCTGCGGCGAAAAAGAACGCGAGCCGATAGGCGCTTATGGCAGATTTTTCGAGCTCGGCAAGGGCAAGGACACCATCGGCGGCCACTGGGAGATCGCAGGCGTCGTCGCGTCAAAGCCCATGCCGACCTATCCGGACGGCTTTCCGCCTGAGATAATAACCGAATTCGAGCGCCTCACGGGCAGAAAGGCGATAGTCAACAAGCCGTATTCCGGCACCGAGATACTGAAAGACTACGGCAAACAGCACGTCGACACCGGCGCGCTCATCGTCTACACCTCCGCGGACAGCGTCTTCCAGATCGCCGCGCACGAAGAGGTCGTGCCTATCGAGAAGCTTTACGAATACTGCCGCATCGCGCGCGGCATACTCGTCGGCGAACACGCCGTCGGCAGAGTCATAGCGCGCCCCTTCGTCGGCACTGAGGGTAATTACACCCGCACTTCCAACCGCCACGACTTTGCGTTTCCCGCGCCCGGACGTACCGTCCTCGACGAGCTGAAGGATGCCGGCAGGGACGTTATCGCCGTCGGTAAGATAACCGACATTTTCGCCGGCAGAGGCGTGACCGAAACGATACTGACAAAGGGCAACACCGACGGTATGGCGAAGACGCTCGCCGTCGCTCAGCGCGATTTCGACGGGCTCTGCTTCGTCAATCTCGTCGATTTCGACGCGGTCTACGGCCACCGCAACAACGTCGACGGCTACGCCGCCGCCATGACGGAATTCGACCGCTGGCTCGGTGATTTCATGCCGCAGATGCGCGACGACGACGTGCTCATGATAACCGCCGACCACGGCTGCGACCCGGGATATCCCGGCACAGACCATACTCGCGAGGCGATACCGCTGCTGATGTACGGCAGGAACGTCAAGCCGCGCAGCCTCGGCACTCACGCCGGCTTCGACGGCATCTCGCGTATCGTGAAGAACTATCTGATGTAAGTTTGCATAAGCAAAAACGCCTCCCGCGAGGGAGGCGTTTAGTTATTATTCGATTTATCAGACCTTTGCGCCGCGGGAGTTGGTTTTGCCTTCCTCCTCGATCTCGCCGGCGCGGGAGAGCGCCATTTTCGTGAGCATCGGGCCGACCAGCTCGTATATCAGAACGGCGAAAAGCACTATGTTGCGTATAAGCACTCCGTCCGTGCTTCCGAGCTCCATCGCGGTGACGGACATTCCGAGCGCGACGCCCGCCTGCGGCAAGAGCGTAATGCCGAGGTACTTCGTCGTTTTCGCGTCGCAGCGCATCGCGGAAGCGCTGAAATACGCGCCGATATACTTTCCGGCGGAGCGGAAGAGGATGAAGAGCAGACCGATAACCACGACCGCGATATCGGAGAAGACCGAGAGCTTCAGCTGCGCGCCGGAGACCACGAAGAAGATGATGAAAAGCGGCGCGGTCCAGCGGTCGCAGCGCTCCATAAGCTCCTCGGAGAAGTCGCAGAGATTGCAGAAGATCGTTCCGAGCATCATGCAGGTCAGCAGCGAGGAGAAGCCGAAGTGCACTCCGCCGATCGTGAAGTCGAGCATCGAGATGCCGACGGTGATGAAAACGAAGGTTATCGCGAGCGACAGACGCTTCGAGCGCGAGTGGAAGAACCGCTCGAGGAATGTCAGAAGCAGGCTCATTATCGTGCCGAGCAGCAGCGAGCAGACTATCTCGATTATCGGCTCGACGGCGATGGACATAACGTCCGGAGCGCCGGTCTGCAGCGCTCTGGCGATGCCGAAGGAAACGGAGAACACCACCAGTCCGACCGCGTCGTCGAGCGCGACTATGGGGAGCAGCAGGGAAGTCAGCGGGCCCTTTGCCTTATACTGCCTTACGACCATCAGCGTCGCCGCCGGAGCCGTCGCGGACGCGATCGCGCCGAGCGTTATCGCGGCGGAGAGGGAGATCTTGTCCGGCATTATGAAGTGCAGGGTTATCAGCACCGCGTCGACGAAGAGGGTCGCGACGACCGCCTGAACGATGCCGATGACCGTCGCCTGCCTTCCGGTCTTTTTCAGCGAAGAAAGCCGGAACTCGTTCCCGATCGCGAAGGCGATGAAACCGAGCGCGACGTCGGAGATGATCTTCAGCGTGTTCATCTGCTCGTCGTTCGCGAATCCGAGCGCGGGCACTCCGAGCGCGCCGATGCAGAACGGGCCGAGCAGTACGCCGGCGACGAGATACGCGGTGACGGCGGGGAGCTTCAGCAGCTTCGCGAGACGCGACATGAGAAGTCCGGCGAGTATCGCCAGACCGATATTCAAAAGTATTGACGCTTCCATGTTTGATTGCCTCTTTTCAGGTGCTTGAACGCACAAGAATCTATTATAGTACTTTATTCGGAATATGCAAGTGTTTTTATTAAAAAACAGCAATAAAAAACGCGCGCAATCAATGCGCGCGTTGGGTGTAATTTTGAGTCAGAGTCGTCCCGCGATCATCTCATAAAGCGCGGCAGCGACCCCGTCCTCCGCGTTGGAAAGGGTAACGTAGTCGGCGACGGCCTTCAGCTCCGGAACGGCGTTCGCCATGGCGACTCCCAGCCCGGCGGCCTCGATCATCGGGATATCGTTTTTCTCGTCGCCGAAAGCGACGGTCTGCTCGCGCGGAACGCCGTAGAACTCGGCGAGCTTCAGCAGTGCGTTTCCTTTTGAAACGTCTCGGTGGACGAGCTCGATGAGGGTAGGCGCGGAACGGAACGCCGTGATCCTGCCTTGGAAGCGCCCGTCGACGAACGCCTGATTGTCCGCTGTTTTTTCCGGCGGGCTGACGTAGATTATCTTCGTTATCCCGCGCTTGACGATGTCGCGTATCTCGTCGGGGGAACCTATCACCGTGAGGTCCGCGTGCGGGTAGAAGGTCCTGTAAAACGCGGTTTCGGGCGTCAATTTGCTGAAAAAGAGGCGGTTATCCGACCATACGATCATATCCGTGCCGCGCTCCGTTCCGGCCTCGTACGCTTCGACGGCGTCGTCGTCCTCGAGGTCGCGGCGGTAGACGATCTCGCCGTCCGGCTTTATCAGCATCGCGCCGTTGTAGGTGATGACGGGGCAGGCGAGACCGAGGCGCTCGATGTAGCCCATAACGACTGTGCTCTGCGCCCTTCCGGTGCATATGGTGAAGATAAGTCCCTCTTTTTGCGCGGCTTTGACAGCGGCGACGGTGGCGTCGGTTATTTGCGAGCTTTTGTCAAGCAGCGTGCCGTCGAGATCGGCGGCGGCGAGTTTGTATTTCATACGTTTAGCTCCGCTTGCGGTTACTTTTTGAAGATGCCGAAGAGGCCCTTTTTCTCATACGGCTTGCGCGAAATGCCTTTCAGCTCGTACCCGGTTTCCGCGATGATCTCGCGGAGCTTCTCGTCGGGGATATCCTCGGCGGAGATAATGACCGTTTTTCCTTCGGAATGGGAGGATGTGACCTTCTTGACGTCAAAAGCGTTGCGTATCGCGCCGTTTACGTGCGATTCGCACATTCCGCACATCATTCCGTCGATATCGAGGGTTATTTCAAACATAATGAGTCCTTCTTTCGTGTGGTTTTACAAGGGGATTATAGCAGAACGGCGCGGGAAAGTCAACGCCTATCGGGCGATATGTGAAACGAATTCCTCGCGTTGCTGCTAAAGCCGCTTCGCTTCGCTCGCGCCTTCGGAGCTCGTTTCGAATCCCTCTCTTCTCCGCAGCAAAAGGCACTTGCGTTCGCAAGTGCCTTTTGCAATGATATCCGTTCCTTTCCGGAACGGATGATATACCTTACAGGTATGATATCCGCTACGCGGATGATATACGCTTCGCGTATGAAGGAACGGATATTATATCATATTGCGACAAAGGAGCAATATATCACGCTCACAAAGCGAGTATATCATACGGCGAAGCCGTATATCATTGACATTCATTTTATTATCTGCTATAATGCAAATAGAGATATTTGGGAGGGAAAGGAAAATGTCGGATAACAAACTCCTTGATCTTTCTTTTGAATTTGCCGTTGCTGTCGTGAACCTTGCCGACGGTATTAAATTGCCCAAAAGTTCATATATGATAG
The DNA here is from genome assembly GCA_017438525.1 of Clostridia bacterium. Lineage (NCBI taxonomy): Bacteria > Bacillati > Bacillota > Clostridia > Clostridia bacterium. The sequence goes on along the minus strand of JAFRVI010000086.1, from coordinate 854 downwards.
ATCAATTTGCTCGCGCCGGAACATCTGTCGGTGCCAATATACACGAAGCACAGTACGCACACAGTAAAGCGGATTTTGTCGCTAAACTAGAAATAGCATTAAAGGAAGCGAATGAAACAAGCTATTGGCTTAAGCTACTTCACGAAACAAATCGCATTGATGACGCTGCTTATAGCAACACGGAAAAAGTGTGCGGGAACATCAGAAGGCTTTTGATAGCCTCCTGCCAAACGGCAAAGAGGAGCAATGAAAAAACTGATTTGAGGTAAATATTATGAAAAAATGGGTGGTTGAAGATTGGCAATTCATTTTGACGGCGATCGAAGGCAAAGCATCAGATTGTAGATTAGGAATTGAAAAAGGCGACAAATATGTATTTTCATACGGTTGCCCCGAAGACATTTGCCCGAGAGTAATGAATGACTTGTTCACTTGGTGCGAAGTTATCAGATGCGGAGGAGATTTTACATACCGCGGAGAAAAGGATAAGTTCGAAATGAGTATTATTTGTCCCTGCAGAATTATTAAATTTCACTTAAAAGCAATTCCAATTAACAGAGACATAAATGGGAAACCGCTTCCAAGCAATCATTATCCAAAAGTATAATACTTTTCAGCTGTACAAATAACTTTTCTTGCCTCGAAATCCGTACTTTTTGTACGTCTTTGCCAACAAAAAAACCACCCGAACGGGTGGCTTTTTTGGCGTCGGGAAAGGTACGGCGGCCACCCGTCGTGTCCGCGTACGGTTGGTTCTCTTCTCGCTTGCGCAACGCTCCACCGGAGCGTTGCTGCCGAAGCCGCTTCGCTTCGCTCGCGCCTTCGGAGCTCGTTTCGGATCCCTCTCTTCTCCG
>JAFRVI010000085.1 GCA_017438525.1 Clostridia bacterium | reverse complement strand
GAAGGCGGGGGCGGGGTCAGCTTCGTCCGGCGGCACGCGCGCTTCCGGCTCGGGAGGCAACCCGGGCGTGAGGCCCGCGCCCGTCGGCACCTCCGGCGCGTCCGCGCGGCCGATAGAGCAGCTTGAGGCATACGTGCATAAGCCGAGGAAGATGCGAATATAAAAGCGCCGCACCAGCGGCGCACCCGTTCGCCGGAGGCGAACATATCGCGTCGGTTTTGCCGACATATCGTATCTGCCGCGCAGATATATCGCATCGGCGAAGCCGATATATCGCACGCCGTCAGGCGCATATCGCCGCGCGCGGAGCGAGCGTACCGCATGTATCGGCGGAGATATGCCTCGCCGCGCTCGGCGCGATATGTTCGCTGACGCAAACACGATATATTTACCTGCGGCAAATGCGATATGCCGCCTTCGGCAACACGATATATTCGCTTCGCGAATGACAAAAACCGCGCCAAAAGGGCGCGGTTTTGGATCATCAGCGTCAGCGCGAGGACTCCATCCACTCTTTCGCGGAGCGCACGGCGGCGTCGAGCGCCTCCGCGGGGCCGCCGCGGTCGATCTCCGCAAGGAAGCCCGCGAGCATCGCGTCGCCCGCGCCGACCGCGCAGCCGCCTTCGCAGGGGAGGGCGGGGGCGAAACGTGTTTCGCCGCTCCCGTCCGCGAGCGCCGCGCCGTCCGCGCCGAGCGAAACGAGCGCGAAGCGCGCTCCCGCTTTACACAGCCGCTCCGCGCAGTCCGCGGGGTCGGCTCCGTCGCCGAAAAGCTCCCCGATCTCCTGCCTGTTCGGCTTGACGAGGAAGGGTTTGCGCGGCAGGCACGCCTTCAGCGCCGCGCCGGAGGTGTCGACGGCGGCGCGGACTCCTCCGCTTTCGAGCCGCTCAAGCGCCCGCGCGTAGAAACCGGCGTCGAGCCCCGTCGGCAGACTGCCGGAAAAAATCACCGTGTCGCCTTCGCGCAGCGCGTCGAGACGGCGCAGGAACGCCTCCGCCTCGTCGGGCGCGACGCGCGGCCCGGGCGCGTTTATTTCGGTCTCCGCCGCGCCGCGTAGCTTGACGTTCACGCGGGTGAAGCCCCCGCGCAGCGCGATGAAGTCGGGCGTTATCAGCGGCTCGTCCGCGAAGCCCGCGGCGAGCGCTTCTCCCGTGAAGCCGGCGGCGAAGCCGAGCGCGACGGAGGGGATACCCATACGCGCGAGAGCGCGGGAGACGTTGACTCCCTTGCCGCCGAAGCGTAGCTCCTGCGACGAGGCGCGGTTCGTCGCGCCCTCCGCGATCGAGCCCACGGTCATCACGCAGTCGACGCTCGGATTGAGAGTGACGGTGTATATCATTTCGCCCTCCTCTCCGGCAAAAACGTGTTGCATTCGCCGGCGATAGTGGTATAATAGTCGTTGAAACTTCAACGGAGAAAACGTCAAAAAATGTCGAAAAAGAGATTTGAAAAAGAGAAGCCCTCGGTCGCCTTCCGTATCGTAAAGCGGATCGTGCGCTTCGTTTACCGCAAATACGAGGCGCGGGGCGCGGAGAACATCCCGCGGGAGCCCTGCGTCATCGTCGCGAACCACTGTCAGCTCCACGGGCCGCTGGCGTACGAATTCTACACGCCGGTCAGCCGCGCGACCTGGTGCGCCGCCGAGATGATGGAGTGGAAGGAGATACCCTCCTACGCCTACGAGGATTTCTGGCCGCTGAAAAAGAAGTGGCAGAGGCCGTTTTACAAGCTCGCGTCCTACCTGATCGCGCCGCTCGCGATGCTGCTTTTCAACAACGCCGAGACGATACCCGTCTACCGCGACCGCCGCATCGTCAAGACACTGAAGCTCTCCTCGGAGCGCATGGAGGCGGGCGACTGCGTCGTCATCTTCCCGGAGCACGCGAAGGAGGATAACGGCATACTGTGCGACCTCCGCGACGGCTTCGTCGACGTCGCGCGGACGTATTACAAGCGGACGGGGAAGGCGGTGTGCTTCGTGCCGTCCTACCTGTCGCCGAAGCTGAAGCTTATGACCTTCGGCGAGCCGGTGCGCTGGGATCCCGAAGCGGATACCGCCGCCGAGCGCGCGCGGATAAAGGCGGAGATGAGAGAGCGCATCACCGCGCTGGCGAAGGCGCTCCCGCCGCACACCGTCGTGCCTTATATAAACGTTCCGAAGCGGGAATACCCGAAAAGCAGAGAGGAATAACGCAAAAGCCCTGACTAGTCAGGGCTTTTTTATTTTTGTCCGTCCGCGTTCCTGTCATCCTGAAGCGGCGCAGCCGCTGAAGGATCCCATGGGCGAACGCACCCGCACCTGTCATCCCGAGGGCGAAGCCCGAGGGATCCCACACCGAAAGCAGACGGCTGCAAAGGGAGGGGGATTCCTCGCTGCGCTCGGAATGACAGAACGTAAACGCACACGTTGTCATCCTGAGCGAAGGCGAAGCCGGAGTTGAAGGATCCTGAAGGTAACGGCAGTGTTATCGGAAAAGTGCGCAGTCGGAAACGGGGGTTACGTTTCGCTTTCTTTCGCGGCGTTACGCTGAAAGGGACGGCTCGTCTTTAAGATCCTTCGGCTGCGCTCCCGTTGGTCGCTCCGCTCAGGATGACAAAAACGAAGACGCTCTGCATAAGGCGGGGGATTCCTCGTCGGCGCATTCGCGACTCCTCGG
>JAFRVI010000084.1 GCA_017438525.1 Clostridia bacterium | reverse complement strand
TAAAACGTCATCTCAGAGGCAGGGCTTTTTCCCTCCCTCCGTCTTGCCGTCCGCTTACGCGGCCGTCAATCCACCTCCCTCGTCTGAGGGAGGTCCGCTCACTGCGTTCGCGGCGATATGCCTCGCCGGCTCGCGTCGGCTCGGTGCGATATATCGGCTTCGCCGATGCGATATATCCGCTGACGCGAATACGATATATCAGCTGCGCTGATGCGATATGTTCGCCTGCGGCGAACGAGTGCCGCCCGCGCGGGCGGCGCGCTACGCGCCGAACACTTTCCTGTAATAATCTCTCTTAATAAGCTCCCCCGACATCCTGAACATGACCTTGACCTTCTCGGTCGTCTCCTCGACGTAGGCCTTCTGCGCCTCCTCGCTCTCGAAAACGACTCCCTCGGCGGGGGTGAACTCGCGGTCGCCGGCGTAATACTTGCCCTTGTCGGTGATCCAGCTCCTGCCGTAGATGGTGATCAGCGGCTCGGCGTCGGGATCGAGCAGGTCGCGCCCGAAGAGCAGGCGGCTGTCGTATTCGAAGCCGAAGAGGTTCAGCAGCGTCGGCAGGACGTCTATCGTATTCGCCGGAACGGTTATCTCCGGCGCGTTTTTATACCCGGGGCAGTAGAGCAGGAACACGCTGCGGTAATAGTCGAAATGCTTCTCAAGCTCATGGCCGGCGAGCTCCTCCATCTCCTTGTAGGAGATCATCTGCGGCGTGTGGTCGGGGGTGACGCAGAAGACGGTCTTCTCGAGCTGGCCGGTCTTCTCCAGCTCCGCCATCAGCCATTCGAGCGCCCTGTCGAGCTCGGCGTTGGCGGCGACGTACGCCTTGCACTTCTCGGAAAGGTCGAGGTTCTCGACGAGCTCGCGGTTCTTCGCGCTCATCCGGTTGCCGTCCCAGGAGTAGTCGCAGTGTCCGCTGACGGACATATAGTACGCGTGGAACGGCTTGCCGTCGTTTTTGCCCGCGTACTCGGAGAATGAGGACTGCATGGCCTCGAGGTCGCTTTCCGGCCAGGAGCTCGGATGCTCGAGCACGAGCTTGTACTCCTTCTTGTCGACGCCGTCGACGACGCCGCCGCGGTTGCCGCGGAAAACGTCGTAGCCGAGGTTGGAGTGGGTCTTGTTGCGGTCGTAGAAGGTGTAGGAATGCGGGTGGTACGCGCAGGTGCGCACGCCGAGCTTTTGGAACTGCGCCCCCATGGTGAAGGGCAGGAGGTTATCCTTGACCTTCTTCATGTGGTTCGGCACGCCGGCGCTGGGGATCAGGCCGGTCATGTGCTCGAATTCGCCGGTGATGGTGTCGTCCTGCCCGGCGGTGAAGAAGTTGGTGAAGCGGAAGCCCTCCTGCTGCATCTTATACAGCGTGGGCGTGACGCCTTCGCGTATCGCGTAGGGCGAGAAGCCCTCGGCGGTGATCATTATCAGGTTGTAACCCTCGAAAAGACCGGTGTATTCGTTCTTCATCGTGGGGACGCGGTCGCGGAAATACTCGTGCATCCCGCGCAGGTCGTCGTTTTTCTCGGCGGCGATCAGCGCGTCGAAGTCGATATCCATGACGTTCGGCTCGTAAACGACCGGCTCCGGCTCGGGCGGAAGCGGCTCCGCGGAGCTGCCGGACGAGCTGCCCGCGCCCGCCGGCCGCCGCGGCGAACACGCCGCCGCGCCGAGCGCGGTGAGGATTATAAGGATGGCTGCAAGGACTCTCTTCATAGGGTAAAGTT
>JAFRVI010000083.1 GCA_017438525.1 Clostridia bacterium | reverse complement strand
CTTTATTCCCGCGGCGGCGCAGAAGCAGCCGAAGACGGCGAGCTCGGTGAGCACTATCGCCGCGCCGTAGGGGAGCTCCAGCGCGTAGGAGACGACGCTCCCGATAAAGAAGCTGCACACGCTCATTACCGCCGCCGTGACGGTGACGCCGCGGAACGTGCCGAAGACGCGCATCGCGGAGAGCGCGGGGATTATCAGCAGCGCGGAGATGAGCAGCGCGCCCATCAGCCGCATTCCGAGCACTACGGTGACCGCGGTGAGCACCGAGATCAGCGCGTTTATCAGCCCCGTCCGCGCGCCGGACGCCTTCGCGAAGGTCTCGTCGAAGGTGACGGCGAAGACGCGGTTATAGAGCAGTATGAACAAAACGATGACCGCGCAGGCGAGCGCGATGCTCGCAGGCAGGTCAGAGGATTTTATAAACAGCGCGCTGCTGCCGAAAAGGTAGTTGGAAAGCTCGCTGTTTGAGTTGCCCGAAAGATAGGAGATCACCACGCCCGCGGCGAGCGCGCCCGCGGAGATCAGCGCGATCGCGGCGTCGCCCTTGATGCGCTTGCTGTTCCCGAGCCGGAGCAGCAGGAACGCGGCGGCGACGGTGACGGGTATCGCGACCGCGAGCGGCGCGGCGTTCAGCGCAGCGGCGACGGCGAGCGCGCCGAAGCCGACGTGAGAGAGCCCGTCCCCGATCATCGAGAAACGCTTGAGCACGAGCGAAACTCCGAGCAGCGCGGCGCAGAGCGAAATGAGCGTGCCGACTATGACGGCGCGGGTCATGAATCCGAGCGAGAACATCTCGCGTACCGTGTCAATCATGATGATGCTCACCTCCAGAGAAGCGGCGGCAGTCGTCGCATTCGAGGTAGTCTCCGGTCGGGCCGAAGAAGTTATGGTTGTCGTGCAGGTGGAGCATATGCGTCGCCTTTTCGAGCGCTTCGCCGACGTCGTGGGTGACCATTATGACGGTGATGCCCTTATCGTGCAGGGCGTCTATGACGGAATAAAGCTCGCGTGTGACTATCGGATCGAGCCCTGCGGTCGGCTCGTCGAGCAGGAGCAGACGCTCCGTACCGCACAGCGCCCTCGCGAGCAGCACGCGCTGCTGCTGACCGCCCGAAAGCTCGCGGAAGCTGCGCCGCGCGAGGCCTTCGATGCCCATCAGCTTCATATTGTCCGCGCAGCGCGCCTTCTCGCGCTTCGTGTGAAACGGCAGGCGGCCGCGGCAGCCGGAGAGCACTACCTCGCGCACGCTTGCGGGGAAGTCGCTCTGCGCCTCCGTCCGCTGCGGGAGGTAGCCGATCTGCGTGGGCTTCAGCCCGTCACCGAACTCTATGCTCCCGCGCTGCGGCTTTTTCAGCCCGAGCAGCGCCTTGACGAGCGTCGATTTGCCGCTTCCGTTCTCGCCGACGACGCAGAGGAAGTCGCCTTCGCCGACGTGGAAGGTGAGGCCGGAGAGCACCTGCCGCCCCTCGTATTCAAAAGAAAGATCTTCGCATTTTATCAGCATGGCGTTTCTCCCGTTCAGTCGGAGTTTTTCAGCGTTTCGAGGTTCTCGCGCATGAAGTCGAGGTAGCCCCTGCCGGAGTCGAACTCCCTGCGCGTGACGCGGTGGCAGGAGTGGAGCAGGGCGGTTTCTCCGCCGACCTCGTCGGCTATGCTTTCTGCGGCTTTCGTGTCCGCGCCCTCGGCGTAATAGATGGTCCTGACGCCGTTCGCCTTCGCCTTTTCTATCAGCGTTTTTATCGTTTTCGCGCTCGGCTCGGTGTAGTCGGCGCAGCCGGGGAAGGCGGCGTAGTATTCCACGCCGTATTCGGCGGTGAAGTAGCGGAAGGGGAAGCGGTCGCCGAATATCAGCGGCTCCTTATGCTCCGCGAAGTACGCGGCGAAGCCATTGTCGAGCTTTTCGAGCTCGAGTTCGTAAGCGGAGCAGAGCGCGCGGTTGAAGCCGGGTACGATGTCGGAGGCCGCGTCCGCTATCGCCTCGCAGATGCGCCTCGCGTTGGCGGGGGAGGTCCAGATGTGCGGATCCCAGCCGTCGTCGGCCTCGCCCTCCATGCCCTCGACGAGCTGCTCCTTCAGCGGCGCGACGAAGTCGATGAGCTTCAGCGCGTTGACCTGCGCGTCGGCGGAGTCGAGAAGTTGCTGAAACGCGCCGTCCTCCTCGCCGCCTGTGTAGACGAAGAGCGCGCATTCGTTGACGAGCTTGACGTCCTTCGGCGTCGGCTCGTAGGAATGGCTGTCCGATCCGGGCGGCACGAGCAGGACTACGTTCACCGCGTCGCCGCAGACGTTCTTCGCGAAATCGTAATAGGGGAATATCGTCGCGACTACCGTCGGCTTGCCGTCGTCGATCTCCCTTTCGTTTACCGTTTTGCCGCAGGCGCAGAGCCCGAAGCAGAGCGCCGCCGCGAGCAGCAGCGCCGTCAGCCGGAGCGTTCCGCGCCGTCCGGCAGGCCGCGTGTTCTTTTTTTCGTTTCCTCGTTTCAAAGTATCACTTCCGAAAATGAAAACTATTTTCATTTTGTGATTTTATCACCGCTTTCCGCTTTTGTCAAGCGCAAACGGGGAGAAATAACGCGCCGCTATTGCATTTTTCGGAAAAAAGTGCTACAATAAACCGTCAGAATAAAAACGGAGAGAGGTAATTATTATGAGCGAAACAAAAAAGGCCGCTAAATCGTTCAAGTGGGACCGCATCATAACCGGAGTTCTCGCGATAATCATCGGAGTGCTCTTCATCGTTTTCAACAAGGAATCCGCTAACGTGCTCTGCGTCGTTTCCGGCATAATCCTGCTGCTTATCGGAGTCGTCGCCGCCGTATCGTCCTTTTCCGACGGCGCCATGCTCGGCAGGTATTCGCTGATGCTCGGCATCGCGCTCGCGCTTGCCGGCGCGCTCTGCATCCTTCGTCCGAGTATGATAATAGGCGTGCTCAGCGCGATCTTCGGCATAATAATCGCCGTTGACGGCGCGATAACCTTCATCGACGCTATCGACTGCGCCAGAGCGAAGATGAAGGAGTGGCGCATACTGATGCTCATCTCCGTCGTCTCCATAGCTCTCGGCGCGGTTATAATGTTCGTCGAGAGCACCGCGATAATGATACTCGCCGGCGTCTTCCTCATTATCGAAGGCATAATCGACATCGTGATAATCAGCTTGTTCGGCAAGAAGATCAGGAGAGCGAAGAAGATAATCGCCGAGGTCGTCAACGTCGAATCCGCCGAGGCCGAGCCCGTCCACGCCGAACCCGCGCAGGTCGCCGAGGCGAAGACCGAAGCCGAAGTCGACGACGTCATCAGCGACGTTCCGAAGGTGGAGGACTGACCACGCATAAACGTTGAAAGCGCCGCGGAGTCCGCGCGCCGTCCCATCCCGACGGAGGGGCAGGCGGAGAAGCGGACGCGGTGCCGGACGTATATTCACACGCCGCATCCCGCAGGGAGCGACAGTAAGGAGTAAGACTATGAACAAGCAATCCCAAAGAATCAAAAACCTCGTCCTGCTGGCGATACTCGCCGCACTCATCGTCGGCCTGCAGTTCATCGGCGGGATAAACATCGGCCCGGTATCGATAACGCTGACGCTCGTTCCGATAGTCGCCGGAGCGATAGTGCTCGGCCCCGCTTACGGAGCGGTGCTCGGCCTCATTTTCGGGCTGATCGTATCGATATTCTCGGTGACCGGACGCGATCCGGGCGGACAAATGGTATTCGCTTTCGCCCCCGTGCTCTCGTGGTTCTTCTGCCTTTTCAGAGGCGCCGTGACCGGATTCCTGCCCGCGGTGGTCTACCGCGCGCTCAAGGGCAAAAAAATCGCGCCGTATCTGGCGTCGATGGTCGCGCCCGTGGCGAACACGGGCATATTCATCATCGGTATGCTGCTCTTTTACCGCCCGCTGCTTGAAGAATGGGGCGGCGGACAGAACGCGATCGTCTTCGCCATCGTCGGACTCGCCGGAATAAACTTCCTGATAGAATTCGCCGTCGCGGTGATATTCGCGCCGGCGGTCGCGCTCGTCGTGAAAAACGTGGCGAAAGTATAATGACGCCGCGTCGGCAACGGAGGAACGTATGAAGCTTGTCGAAATGAACTGCCCGAGCTGCGGCGCGGACCTGAAGCTCGACGCGGACTGCGCCAAAGCCGTCTGCGAATACTGCGGCGCGTCCGTGCTCATCGACGGAGCGGAATACCGCGACGCCGAGCTCGAGGGCTACGCCTTCGAGAAGGGCAGACAGCGCGCGATGGCGGAATACGAGCCGCCGCGTAGGCGCATAACGTGGCTCTGGGTGATCGGCTGGATATTCATGTTCCCCGCGCCGATAACGATCCTCGTCACGCGCAGCAAGACGCTGAAGCAGTGGCAGAAGGCCGTTATAATCGCGCTCGCCTGGGGCGCCTATCTCGCGATAGGGCTTTTCGGAGGCAAGAAGGAGCCGGATAAAAACGCCGGAGCTCCGCGGGCTTCGGTATCCGCCGACGCCGACGCTTCCTCCGCGGACGCTTCCTCCGCGATCGAAACGCCTTAACGCGCGGAGCGTATTATGAATACTATATACGGGGCATGCCGCCGCACGCCCCGTAAAAAAAGAACCGCGGTTAGCGCAGACTAACCGCGCTGCAGGAAACGGAGGTATCGCATGAAAGAAACGCTTTTCGGACTGCTGATACCGTTTATAGGCACCGCCGCGGGCGCGGCGTGCGTATTCTTTATGAAAAAGGAGCTCGGCGCGGGCGTGCAGCGCGCGCTGACCGGCTTCGCCGGGGGAGTTATGACCGCCGCGTCGGTGTGGAGCTTGATCATTCCGGCGATAGAGCAGTCGGCGCACATGGGGCGCTGGTCGTTCGTTCCCGCGTTCGCGGGCTTCTGGCTGGGAGTCCTTTTCCTTTTGTTGCTCGACCGCGTGATACCGCATCTTCACAGAAACGCGAACCAGGCCGAAGGGCCTAAAAGCCGTCTGGCGAGAACGACTATGATGGTGCTCGCCGTGACGCTTCATAATATACCGGAGGGAATGGCGGTAGGCGTGGTCTGCGCGGGACTTCTGAACGGCTCAGGAGATATAACCGCCGGCGGAGCGATGGCGCTCGCGATCGGCATCGCGATACAGAACTTCCCGGAGGGCGCGATAATCTCGATGCCGCTCCACGCGGAGGGCAAGAGCAAGAGCAGGTCGTTCGTTTACGGCGTGCTTTCCGGCGTCGTCGAGCCGGTTTTCGGCGGGCTGACGGTGCTGCTCGCGGGGCTGATAGTGCCCGCGATGCCGTATCTGCTTTCCTTCGCGGCCGGAGCGATGATTTACGTCGTCGTAGAGGAGCTGATACCGGAGATGTCCGCGGGCGAGCACTCGAATATCGGCGTTGTGCTGTTTTCGGTCGGATTCACGGTAATGATGGCGCTCGACGTGGCGCTTGGATAGAGGTAAAATATGGGAGATCCAAAAAAGTTTTTCAACCAGACGAGAAAGCCGGAGGGACGCCTCGGCAGAAAAATGATAAAGCGCATGAACGCCGGCCACGACCTTATGGCGAAGTGGGGGATGTCCCGCGCCGAAGGGTACGCGCCGGAGAATATGCTTGAGATCGGCTGCGGCGGCGGCAAGCACGCCGCGGAGCTGATGGAGAAGTACCCGTCCGCGCATATGACCGCGGTCGACTATTCCGAGCTCAGCGTGAAGACCGCCGCGAAGCGCAACCGTAAGATGATAAAGGCGGGCAGATGCGCCGTCATGCAGGGCGACGTGTCGAAGCTGCAGTTTGCCGACGGCGAGTTCGATTTCGCCTCCGCGTTCGAGACGATATACTTCTGGCCGGGGCTGGAGAAATGCTTTGCCGAGGTCGCCCGCGTGCTGAAAAGCGGCGGCGTTTTCATGATCGTCAACGAGTCGGACGGCACCGACGAGAAGAGCTTGAGCTTCGAGAAGATAATCGACGGAATGAAAAACTACACCGCCCCGCAGATCGAAACCGCGCTGAAGGCGGCGGGCTTCGCGGAGGTCAAAAGCTTTCATCACGAAGCAGAGCCGTGGATAGCGGTTTTTGCAAAAAAGTAAGAAGCGCAGCTGAAAAGAGCCGGAGTGCCGGCTCTTTTCCCCGTTTGCGTGCGGTTTCGGCGAATCGGAGAGAAAGCGAAAAAATCTGTTGACATAGCCGAGGCGCTGTGTTATAATGTTCTGCGTTCGGAAAAAAGTGAATACGCGGGTGTAGTTCAATGGTAGAACACCAGCCTTCCAAGCTGGATACGTGGGTTCGATTCCCATCACCCGCTCCAATCAAGCAGAGCGCCCTTCAGGGCGCTCTGCTTGATTATATAGCGTTTGAAGGGAATCGAAACGGCGCTCCAAAGACGCGGCGCGAAGCGGCGGACGGCTTTGGGAGCAAAGCGCCGGGGGCGCTTTGCGCAAGCAAGAAGAGATTCCCATCGGAGCGCCGCCGGAAACGGCTGTTTTTTCTTTTTCATTGCATTTTTACACGATTGATGTTATCATTATAAAAACGGTTCCCGGAGGTGCGGCGCATGTGTATCGTTTCAGCGCTCTATAAAAAATTCGTCGTCACGCGTTACGACGGCGACGGCATAATCAAATACTACACCTACGAGGATTTTTCCGGGCTGCAGGCGGAGCCGATCACCTTTACAACGCCGCAGGGAATCGAACTGAAAGGCAACGTCTATTCCTATCCGGGCGCAGACGAAGGCGCGCTCGTCGTTTTCGCGCACGGCATCGGCGGCGGACACCGCTCATATCTGCGTGAGATCGAGCGTATCTGCCGCGCCGGATACCGCGTAGCCGGCTACGACAACTGCGGCTGCTTCGCCTCCGGCGGAAAGAACATCCGCGGGCTCACCGAGTCGCTGAACGACCTCGTCGCCTGCATCGCGTGGCTGCGCGGACAGGAGAAGTTCGCGAAGGCGAAGATATCCGTCATCGGCCACTCCTGGGGCGGATACGCGGCGGCGAACGTTCTGAACTACCGTAAGGACATTCACGCCGTCGTTCCGATCTCCGCGTTCGTTTCCGTCAAGGAGTTTTTGAATGCGTTTCTGACCGGAAAGATGCGGTTTATGCGCCGCGGAGTCTACCGTTTCGAGCGCAGGGCAAACCCCGATTTCGTCGATTCCAACGCCGTAGACGCCGTGAATGATACCGGCGCGAAGGTGCTTTTCGTACACTCCCGCGACGACGGAATGGTGTCGATAAGCGTCGGCCTCGACTACGTCCGCGACCGCGTGGATAACCCCAAAGTGCGCTTTCTCGAGCTGGACGGCAAAAAGCACAACCCGCATTACACCGCTGACGCCGTCGACTATATGAACTCCCGTTTCGGCGAATACAACCGCCTCGTCGCGGAGAAGAAGCTGAAAACTGACGACGAAAAGCGCGCCTTCTGCGCAGATTTCGACTATTGGCGAATGACCGAGCAGGACGATGAGGTGTGGAGCGCCATACTCGACTGCATCAAATGATTCCGAAAACGCTTTACATTAACTCTCTATTATGATAGAATAACCGTATGAACAAATCGTTTTTCAAAACCGAAAACAAGGGCGTCACGCTTGTCAAGAGCGGACTTCTTGAAGCCGAGCAGTCCGTGCGGCACTGTTTCACCACGCGGCTCGGAGGCGTCAGCAGCGGATATTGGGCTTCGACCAACCTCGGCTTCGGCAGGGGCGAGGACCGCGATACCGTGCTGCGCAATTTCGAGCTTGTCTGCGAGGCCGCGGGACTGAACTTTTCGCGCCTGACGCGCTCGTTCCAGAAACACGGGATAAACGTCACCGAGGTCACGGACGAAAACGTCGGGAGCGGCTTTTTCGAGCCGCCATTCGAGGCGACCGACGCGCTGATCACGCGGCTTGAGAATACCCCTCTCGTCGTGCATATCGCCGACTGTACGCCCGTGCTGCTCTACGACCGCGCAAATCGCGCCTGCGCCGCCATACACGCCGGATGGAGAGGAATGGCCGCCGGCGTCATAGAGGCCGCCGTAAACGCGATGGAGACATCCTACGGCACCGATCCCGCCGATGTCGTCGCTGCGGTCGGACCCTGCATCGGCCCGTGCTGCTTCGAGGTCGACGAGGACATCGCGGACGTCTTCCGCTCCGACTTCGGCGAGGGCGTGCTGATTCCGGCGAAGGACGGCAAAAAAACGCGCGTGGATCTGCCGAAATGCGCCGTCGAGGCGCTGACGGGCAGGGGAATTCCGGAGAAAAACATCGACGTTTCGGGCGACTGCACCCGCTGCGATGAAGCCGTGTATTACTCGCATCGCCGTATGGGCGAAAACAGGGGTACGCAGGCAGCGATAATCCAGATCTCCGGACGGTGAGGAACTGAAATGATAATCGAGTATTTCAAAATCAAGAGCTTCGGCAACGCGGAAAACGCGAGGGTGGAACCCGGCGACGTTTCCGCGCTCGTCGGCGAAGGCGGGCTGGGGCTTGCCGCACTGACCGCGTTCGAGCTTTTCATATTCTACGGTTCAAAGGAGTGCGCCGCGGAGGTCCAGCCGTATCTCGATTCGGCGAAGGGGCCCGTCGCGGGCGGTTACGCCGTCGTTTCAGACGGTGAACGCCGCTACGTCGTCGCCAGAGAATACCTCAACGGCGAGGAACGCCTGCTTGTTAAGGATGCCGATACCGATATCGAGATAAAGGTTCCCGGCAGCGCCGGCGAGTTCTTCTTCTCGCGCACCGCATCCGAGTTTATGCACGGCTCCGAGGGCGCTCCCGTGGATATCAGCGACATACTCAAAACGGCGCCGATACGCATCGATTCAACGCAAAAAGTGAAGGCGAACGAGATACTCGCGCTGCGCGAAAAGCTCGACGCGCTCGGCAAAAAGCAGATGCGGCTCAGCGCCGAAAGCATGGCCGCGCGCGGAGTCAACCCCTCCGAACGCCTCCGCAGGGCGCGCGAGGTGCAGAAGGAGCTGCTTGAAAACGAGGAGCGCATAAAGCGCCTCGGCGGTTCCGACGCCAAACCGGCGGCAATAAAAAAGAAATACTTCATCGCCGCGCTGGCCGTCGGTGCGGGAGTTTTCTTCCTCGGTCTGATGCTGTTTTTCCTTATGGGCAGCATCAATATGGAGAAAACGAAGGCGTTTTTCCTTTCGCTCGGATTGATGGGCGTCGGCTTTGCCGTGCTGCTCTGGATACTCCTTTTCAAGATAATCGAAAAAATCGTCATGAAGAACGTTCCGAATACTGAAGAAACGCTTATCGCAAGGCGCGCCGAGCTTTCCGAGAAGCTGGATATCCTGCTTGAGGGCTCCGATTTCGAGGAGCTCGAGAAGCAGGCGAAGCAGTCGGAGAGCGTTTCGACTACCAGATCCGGCGCCGAAATCGAGCGCGATCTGGAGCAGATCGGACGCGAAATGGAAGAGGTCAGAAAGCAGTTGAACGAGAAATTATCCTCGTGAGGTGAAGTATGGACGAAGAAAAAACGGTCGTTGATTCGGGAGGGGAGGGCAATCCCTCCGGAGCTTCGCCGCTGAAACGCGTTATCGCGCTCGGCGCGGTCGCCGTTCTGCTCGTGATAGGAGTCGCGGTGATACCGATGTTCCTCGCGGGCAAGCAGGCGGAGATAAACAAGGAGACGCAGGCGTCGAACGCTTCGTATTCCGCCGCCGCGGAGCTGAAGATCAAGGCGCCGTCGAAAGCGCTTACGGATACGGAGCTGCAAACTCTCACACCGGACAGCGAACTATTGAAAGACGTCGAGGTGAAATTTGACGTTCCGTATCAAAAAGACGCCGAACGCGCGGTGATCTTCTTCCCGGTGTCGGACGTTTCCGTCGAAGCAAGCGGCGGAAAGCTCGAAAAAACCGCCCTTTCAGAAGGAATTCTGATAGTGTGGACCGCCGAAGGAGCGAGCGGAGGAAAACTGAACGTCTCTGAAGGAGCGAAAAAATACGTTATTTCGCTCGAAAAAGGCGAGGACGACGTTTTCGAGGCGGTCGTTTCCGCCGAGTGAATTAATAAAGCGATAAAAAAAGCGGCCGTTTCCGGAAAAATGATCCGGTGACGGCCGCCTTCGCGTTTACCGGCGAAAAATGCCGGTTTCCAAGCGGGTGTAAGCGGCGAACCCTTTATTTATGCGGGTTTACAGGTTATATGAATGATATTTATATGAGCGTTATTCATATGAATAACGCTCATATACAGAGTTTTAAGGCGTTTTCGGGTTACAATCCGAGCCGAACGACTGCGGCGGCGACAAGCGAAACGGTGAAGTCCGCCGTCAGCGCGGCCGGTATCGCGTAAGAGGTCTTTTTCACTCCCGCGCCGCCGAAATAAACGGCGAGAGCGTAAAAGGTGGTTTCTCCGCCTCCGCAAACTATGCTTGCGATTCTTCCGGCTAATGAGTCCGGGCCGCATCCGGCGAGTATGTTTTCGAGCACCGCTACGGCGCCGCCTCCGGAAACGGGGCGGAGCAGCGTCAGGGGGAGGACCTCTGCCGGAAATCCGACCGCTTCCGTGACCGGCGAAATCAACCTCGCCAGCGCGTCGAGCGCGCCGGAGGAGGAAAGTATGTTGACCGCCGTTATCAGTCCGAGCATTGACGGCGCGATATGCGCTGCTATACGCAGTCCGTTTTTTGCCCCCTCCGTGAAAAGAGAGAAAGCGTCGAGTTTTTTTAAAAGTGCCGCGCAGACGGATACGCATATGAATACGGGGACGAGTGTCGCGCCTACGTAAGCCATACGCGCTTCCTTCCTTTCAGTCCGCGTCTTTCAGAAAGCCGTCTGAAAATCTCGGCGGCCGACAGTCCCGCGGCAAGCGCGGCGACCGAGCATACGAGCACGGCGGGAACGATGTCGAAGGGCGAAGCCGAGCCGTACTTTCCGCGCAGCGCGGCGACCGTCGTGGGTATCAGCTGCACTGACGCGGTGTTCAGCACGATGAAGCGTATCATCTCGGCGTCCGGTTCCGCGCCGCAGCGCTCCTTCATCTCCGCGACCGCCTTGAGTCCGAACGGCGTCGCCGCGCTGCCGACGCCTATCATATTCGCCGCCACGTTCATGGAGATCGCCTCGGCGCAGGCGTCGTTTTCGAACGAACGCGGAAACAGCCGCCGCAGAAGCGGACGCAGCAGCTTCGCCGCGCCCCTCGTTACTCCCGCGGCGGAGGCGATATTCATTATCCCGCTCCAGAAGGGAATTACCGCCGCGAGAAAAAGCAGCAGTTGAACGGCCTTTTCCGCCGAAGAGATCACCGAAGCGCCGAGCGCGTCGAGCCCGCCGGTGAAAGCGGAATAAACGAACGCGGCGAGTATCATTCCCGCCCAAACGAAAGAGAGCATACCATCACCCGTGCGATAATATGAGCGGCGGGATTGTCCGTATAACGAAAAAACGCGCAATTACGCGCAATATTAAAAAGAAAATATTGCAAAATCGCGTCGGATTTGTTATAATCGACTTACAAATAAAACTGCGAGGTGTCAAAAATGAAAAAATTCTTCAAGGAATTCAAGGAATTCGCGGTCAAGGGCAATATGATGGCCATGGCAGTCGGCATCATCATCGGCGGAGCTTTCACCGCCATCGTGACGAGTCTCGTCAACGACATCCTTATGCCTCTGATCACCGCTCTCACCGGCAAAGCGACCATCGAAGAGGTTTCTTTCACCGTCGGCGAGACCGAGATCTTCTACGGGAAATTCATCCAGGCGATCATCGTTTTCCTGATCACCGCGTTCGTTGTCTTCCTGCTCGTCAAGGGCATCGCTAAGATGACCGAAAGGAAAAAGAAGGAAGAGGAAGCCGCTCCCGAAGAGCCCGCCGGCCCGACCAGCGAGGAGCTTCTCATCGAGATCAGAGACCTTTTGAAAGAGAAAAAATAAATCTTCATTTCAACAGAATTGAAACAAAAGCATAAGCGTGTGTCGGCGCGTCGGAATTCCGGCGCGCCGATTGCGTTTTTTCGCCGTGACGGCGGGAGTAAAGACGTCAATGAACGATAACGACAACTTGAGAATCGAAAAAACCGGATCGCCGGTCCCGCGCATACTGCGCGTAATATGCCTCGCGCTGTGCGTGGTTTTGTTCGTTGCGGTCTTTACGCTTCCGTCCGGTAACGGAAGCGGCGGCGTTGCTCCGCAGCCGGATAAAAAGATACCGTCTTCCGCGGTCGCCGCGGCATACAAGGAGAAGCAGAAGGCGCTTAACATGCAGGGGTCCGTCGCGCTGATCGTGCCGACGGACGAGCCCGTTTACGCCGGCAAGCTGAAAAAGCAGCTGAAAAAATACGGCCTTACAGTCGACGTTTACACCTGGGAAAAGGCGGAGAAAAACCCCGTCGCGTTTTCGCCGGAAAAGTACAAGGCGGTCATATACACCGAGGCGTCGGGCATACCGGAAGGACTCATCGGTCCGGTGGGGCATTACCTTCGCCGCAGGGGCGGGCTGATATGCGTCGGCGGTCCGGCGTTTTCGGATATCTACTCAAAGAGCGGCTCCGGCTACGTGAAAACGCGGCTGATGACCGCGACGAACGACGCTAACCAGAATAATCAGTTCTCGCCGGAGCTGCTCGTCGACTGTCTCTCACCGGCGTACCAGACTTATCCGATAACCAACGCCGTAAAGGTCGTTTCGCGAGACCTGCAGGGCATACTGCCGGAGGCGGATTACGGACTGCCCTCCGATATGTTCTCGCCGTCGCCGCGCACCTACGGCACCGGCATACTCAAATACAGAAACCGCCGTTTCGTGCCGCTTATCGAAGCGCTCGACGCGAAGGGCGAGACCGCGGGCTATCCCGCTTATATGCTGCTCTCGACGGGAGTTGAGGAGCAGGTAAACTACACGCCGGGAATGTGGGCGAGTTTCAACACCAACGACACGGACTTCCTCGGCAGCGACGAGGTCGTCGGCGCGATCGCCTGCGTGGCGGCTTACTTCAACGTCCGCACCTTGTTATACGGCGGCGGCGCGGGCGAATACACCTATTTCCCCGGCGACGAATGGCAGATCGGAGCGGAGGTCATAAGCGACGGGATGCTCTTTGACGGCGCCGATATAAACGCAGAAAGGCCTTACGGCATCGACTGCACGGTCAACGTGACCGTCGCGTCGGGCGGCGCGAGCGTCTTTGAGAAGGAGTTCCGGAATTACGAATTCGAGCGCGTCGCGGATACCCAACTCGGCACTTATACGCTCTTCCAAACGGGCTGGACGCCGTCCGGCGCGGGGAACTACCGCGTCACCGCGGAGCTGCGCTCCGGAGGGGTCGTGATCGATCGGCTTTCGCACGACGTCGCGATCTACTCCGCGAAGCCGGAGAGCGAGCGGAAATACGTGACCGCCGTCGGCAAGGATCTCTACCTTGACGGCGAGGTCTGGAAATGCTACGGCGTCAACTATATGCCGTCGACCGGCATCTCGCTGGTGGGCGACGATTATGAAAAATGGGTGTCGCCGTCCGCGTTCGATATCGACGTCGTATCGAAGGACCTGCGCAGGATAAGGGATATCGGCTTCAACGCCGTTTCCGTTTTCGCTTACGACGTCGCGATAGGCGACAACACGCTGCTGACGCTGCTGCGCCTGTGCGAAGAGAACGGCCTGAAGGTATTCTTCTCGTTCAGGGAATTCGCCAACCCCGTCTATTTCAACGGCGGCAACGAACAGCTTATACGCGATATGATAACCTCGTGCCGCCTCGCCGAGAGCGACGCGCTCGTCGGCTACGACGTTTCGTGGGAAACGATGCCCGGCGGCTACGAGCCGAGCTGGTGCAACGCGATGGGCATGATGTCCTTCGACGACGTCTGGACTAAGTGGGTGCGCGATAACTACGGCAGTCTTGAAGCCGCGGAAGCCGCGTGGGAATGGAGCCCCGGGCGCACCGCCGGAGGCGGCATGAAGGGCGTCGACATCGCCTACGTCGCCGACCGCCACGTCACGCAGGCGTCGAAGGCGCTGCTCGCTTACCGCCGCTGGCTTGACGACTGGTGCGCGGATATCTACGGCAAGGTCGCGGATACCATCAGGGACGCCGACCCCTACCACCTCGTCAGCGCGAGGAACGGAATGTACACCGGCTGGCCGAACGGCCGCTTCCGCGACGTCGGCTGGGAATACGGCGCGCTCGCTTCCGCGCTCGACGTTATGGGGCCGGAGGGCTACGGCTACTATTTCAGATGGGAGGACGACTTCGAGGCCGCCGTCTATTCCGTCGCGTATTCGCGCTACTCCTGCGACAAGCCGCTTATCTGGTTCGAGTTCGGCAAGAGCGCGTGGACCGGTTCCAACTACGACAACGAACGCGGGCTTGCCGCGCAGGCGGACTACATAGCGAACATAAACAGGGCGCTCACCGAGAGTCAGTCCAACGGCGTCTTCTACTGGTGGTACGCCGGCGGCTTCCGGCTGAACGAGGCGAGCGACTACGGCATAATCAACCCTGACGGCTCCGACAGGCCTGCGACCGTACTTATCCGCGGCTACGCGGAGGAGTTCAAAAACGGCGGCAAAGTGAAGAAACCCGAGGTCGTCTCGGAGGCGGGCAGGGACGAATACACCTACGGCGTCGTAGGTATGTACTTCGAGCATCAGTCGGAGTTCAAGCAGGCGCTTGAATCCGGCAAATCGTTCGGCATAAAGAGCCGCGCGGACGGCATGACGTCGCTCGACGCGGAGCTTTCCAGAGTCGGCGACCTCGACGCCGGTCCGCTGCGCTTCCTGAACGCGACGATACGCAGGGCGTACTACCGCGTAGAGGGCGGCGAATGGACCGAGCTGAATGACGGCGAAGTCATCACCGCGGAGCGCGGCGGCAGGATAGAGCTGAAAGTGACCGTCGTCAACACCGGCAGGGCGAAGTGGATATGCCGCGCGAACGCGGGCGCTTCCGCGGGAGCGGTATGCGTCAACGCGGACGGCGTGAGCTTCGATATCCCGTCGGACGCGGCGCGCCACGATATAATCACCGTCGGCGGTATCTACGTGACGGCGGATAAGTTCAAGACGGTCGCGCTGGAAATGGCCGCCGAGGGCAGAGCGCACTTCGGCGAAAGGATAAGATTCAACGTCAAGACGGTCTGACGGAGGTGAGCGTATGAAGGATATCTGCATTATCGGCGGAGGTGCGTCCGGAACGGCGGCGGCAATCGCGGCCGCGAGGAGCGGCGCGTCCGTCGTCATAGCCGAGGGCAACGCGAGAGTGGGCAAAAAGCTGCTTACAACCGGCAACGGCAGATGCAACCTCACGCACGTTTCGCCGTCCGCGGATGCGTACCGCGGCGACGCGGAGTTTATCGCCGACGTGCTCGGCGAGCTCGGCGCGACGGGCGCGTTCACCTTTTTCAAGAGCTTGGGGCTTCTGCTCCACAGCGACGGCGAGGGCAGGGTATACCCCTACTCCAACAGCGCGAACACCGTGCTCGACGCGCTTCGCCGCGAGCTCGACCGCCTCGGCGTCGAGACCGTCTGCGGCTTCAGGGTCAAAAAGCGTGACCGGACGCGACGGGGATTTTTCCGTCCGTTCGGACGGCGATAAAACGATAAAAGCGAAAAAGATAATCTTCGCCGCCGGAGGCAAGGCGGCTCCGTCTAGCGGAAGCGACGGCAGCGGCTTCGCGCTGCTCGGTACGCTCGGAATAAAATCAACGGAAACGCGCCCCGCGCTGACGGGTCTGAAATGCGGCGGCACGGCGCGCTTCAAGGGTATTCGCGCGAAGGCGCGTGTCACGCTGCTGCGCGGAGGCGAGGAGATCTCCTCCGCCGCCGGCGAGGTGCAGTTCGGCGACGCGGGCCTTTCGGGGATATGCGTCTTCGACGTCTCGCGCTTCGCGCAAAAGGGCGACGAAGCGAAGGTCGACCTGCTGCCGGACTATACTCCTGAGCTTGCGGCTCAGGTGCTCGCGGAGCTTGACGGCGGCAGGGGATTGCCCGCTGCGGAGCTGCTCTGCGGCGTCTTCAACCGCCGCCTCGCGGAGTACGCCGCCGCGAACGCGCAGGGAAGCGGCTTCGCCGCGCTCGCGGAATCCGCGAAGTCGCTGCGCTTCACAGTCGAAGGCGTGATGCCGTTCGCGAACGCGCAGGTGACCGCGGGCGGAGTTCCCGCGTCCGAAGTCGGGCGCGATCTGCAGTCCGTGCGCGCGCCGGGCGTTTATATCGCGGGCGAGCTTCTCGACGTCGACGGGATCTGCGGCGGCTACAATCTCCACTGGGCGTGGTGCAGCGGCATCCGCGCCGGCGAAAGCGCCGCGTCCGCGCTGAAACGGCTATGAACACTTATATATTGAGAGAAATCAAGCTGCTCCCGGGCAGCGGAGATAAGGAACTGAGAGCGGCGTCGGCGTCGCGGCTCGGTGTGAGCGAAAGCGAGATCGCCGGAGTCGAGACCGTGCGCCGTTCAGTCGACGCGCGCAAAAAAGAGGATATACGCGTGGTTTACTCCGCGGCGGTCACGCTTGCGAAAAAGCTGAAAAACGCGGAGCTTTACGAGCGCCCGCGTTACGAGCTGCCGACGGAAAGCCGCCTTTCGCGCCGTCCGCTCGTCGTCGGAGCCGGCCCCGCCGGACTCATGGCGGCGTATACGCTCGCTCACGCGGGGGCGCGCCCGATACTTATCGAGCGCGGCCTGCCCGTCGGGGAGCGCGCGAAGAAGGCGGAGACCTTCTTCTCCTCCGGAGAGCTGGATACGGAGTGCAACGTGCAGTTCGGCGAAGGCGGAGCGGGCGCGTTTTCGGACGGCAAGCTGACCACGGGCATTAAAAACGAACGTATCGGCAAGGTGCTTGAAATATTCGTCGAAAACGGCGCTCCCGCCGAGATCGCCTACGAGGCGAAGCCGCACGTCGGCACCGACCGCCTGCCCGCGATGGTCGCCTCCATCCGCCGCCGCATAATCGAAATGGGCGGCGAGGTGATCTTCTCCGCGAAGCTGACCGACCTCGATATTTCCGGCGGCGCGGTGAAAGGCGCGAAGTGCCTCGTCTCCGGCCGCGAAGAATACTTTGAAACCGACCGCGTGATACTCGCCGTCGGGCATTCCGCGAGGGACGTTTTCGAGATGCTTTTCGCCAGGGGCGTCGCCATGAAGGCGAAGCCGTTCTCCGTCGGCGTCCGCGCGGAGCATCTGCAGAGCGAAATCAACAAGGCTATGTACGGCGCTCAGTGGGATAACCCGTACCTCGGCGCCGCCGACTACAAGCTCGCGGCGCACCTGCCGGACGGCAGGGGAGTCTACACTTTCTGCATGTGCCCCGGCGGCTCCGTCGTCGCCGCGGCGAGCGAGGAGGGAGGCGTCGTGACCAACGGCATGAGCGCCTACGCCCGCGACGGGGCGAACGCGAACAGCGCCCTGCTCGTCGGCGTCGACGAACGCGACTGCGGCGAAGGAGCGCTTGCGGGAGTGCGCTTTCAGCGCGAGCTGGAGCGGCGCGCGTTCGCGGCGGGAGGAGGCGGCTACCGCGCCCCCGCGTTCCGTATGGACGAGCTGCTTTCGGGCGCCGCGTTCGGCGGCTTCGGCAGCGTCGCGCCGACCTACCGCCCCGGCGTTTCGCACTGTCCGCCGGAGGAGTTTCTGCCGCGCTTCGTTTACGCTTCGATAGCGGAGGGTGTCAAACGCTTCGCCGCTAAAATAAAGGGCTTCGACTGTCCGGACGCCGTGCTGACCGGCACGGAAACGCGGTCGTCCTCGCCCGTGCGCGTCCTGCGCGGAGAGAATATGCAGTCGCTGAACGTCGCCGGGCTTTACCCCTGCGGCGAAGGCGCGGGCTACGCCGGAGGCATTATGTCCTCGGCAGTCGACGGCATCGCCGTCGCGGAAAGGGTGCTGGAGGGCTGATATGGAATACGTCGCTACCTGCCTTTTCGGCGTCGAGCGGATGCTCGCCGACGAGATAGACGCGCTCGGATACAAAAGAACGGACACCTCCGACGGCAGAATAACCTTCGAGGGCGACGCCGCCGCGATCGCGCGCTGCAACCTCTGGCTGCGCACGGCGGAGCGGCTTTACGCGAAGCTCGGCGCGTTCGAAGCCGATACCTTCGACGCGCTCTTCGAGGGCGTGAAGGCGCTGCCGTGGGAGGAGTGGCTCGACCGCGACGCCTGCTTCCCCGTCACGGGGCATTCGCTGAAAAGCGCGCTCTTCAGCGTGCCGGACTGCCAGGCGATAATCAAAAAAGCGATCGTCGAGCGGCTCAGGAGCAAATACGGCATAAGCTGGTTCGGAGAGACCGGTGCGAAATACCGCGTCGAGTTCTTCATCTTTCACGATAAGGTAACTCTTATGATAGACACGAGCGGCACGCCGCTGCACAAGCGCGGCTACCGCCTCGCCTCGAACGACGCGCCCCTGCGCGAAACCCTCGCCGCCGCGCTCGTCAAGCTCTCCCGCCCGCGCGAGGGAGTGCTGTTTCACGACCCCTTCTGCGGCTCCGGCACGATCCCGATAGAAGCGGCGCTGATAATGACCAACACCGCGCCCGGGCTGCAGAGAAGCTTCGCCGCCGAGGAGTTCGCCTCCGTCGACGGGCGGCTTTTCGAGCGGGCGAGGGAGGAGGCGGAGGCCGCGAAGACCGCCGCCGGCGGCTTCGAGGCGTGGGCTTCCGATATAGACCCGAAGTTCGTTTCCATTACGAAGGGGAATATCCGCCGCGCGGGAGTCGGCTCGCACGTCAAAGCGTTCGTCGCGGACGCGCTCGATATCTCGTCCGGCGGCAGACGCGGAACGGTCGTCTGCAACCCGCCCTACGGCGAGCGGCTTTCCGACCGCCGCGCCTGCGAGGAGCTTTACGCCGCGATGGGCCGCGCCTTCGCGAAGCTCGGTCCGTGGCAGATATACGTGCTTTCCTCCCACGAGGATTTCGAGAGCTTTTACGGGCGCAAGGCCGACAAGGTGCGCAAGCTCTACAACGGAATGATAAAGTGCAACTACTATCAGTTTTTCCGCGCTCCGAAAGCGGATTAAGACCGCGCGAAAGCGCCTGAACCCCCGTGAGTTCAGGCGCTTATTTCGTTTCGGCGGCGGGCACAATATTTTTTATATAAATCAGCAATTTTTTGTTGATTTTTATTTTTTATTGTGCTAAAATGTGCATTAGGAATATTGTGAGATTTCATCAATATCCCGTTTTGCGAAGGAAATTTTTAATAGGAGGAAAATTATGAAGAAACTCATGTCAACCATTATTGCCGTCTGTATGCTTATCGGCATATTCAGCGGCGCCGTGCTGTTCAGCAGTTCGGCCGAAGCTTACGAAACCGTAAAGCTCGTCGGCTTCAGCAACTGGACGCAGGCGCAGCTCGATACGAGCAGCGGCAACAACGGCTATGCGAACGGCTGCGGCAGCGCCCTTTACGTTGAGACGAACGCCGCCTACTGCGTCGGCGGCACGACTCAGGCGATAAAGGCCGTCCACGGCGGCGGCACCGCTTACAACAACTGCATAGTCAACTGGAAATACCAGACCGGCGGTCCCTGCACCGACGGCAGCGTATGGGCGACCGCCGACGGCGAGAGCGTCAGCGCTTCGGATTACGAAGGCATCCGTATCGCCGTGCTCAACAGCAAGGGCGAACCCGCTCAGTTCACCAGAGCCATTCTCAGACTCACATACGGTTGGAACTATTCCAGCTCTATGCGCTATTGGGACGGCGCCCCCGTCTCCGATGACGACGGCTGGCTCTACTTCCCCTTCTCCGAGTTCCAGAGCAACGGCGGCGGGGGAACGGATATCTACGATTACTTCGACAATTTGGCCAAGGGCATCTCGATGCTGAACTACGGTTCGGCCGATGAGAACACCTGCTACTACTCCGGCGTTGAGCTTTACAGGACCGCAGGTCAAGTCCAGAAGGGCTCTCTCCAAGCCGCAGTAGCTAAGCTCAAGGGATACGACGCCACGACCTATGCCTCTCAGATTGCCGATGCGGAAGCTGTAATAAACGATGACAGCGCCACTCAGACGCAGGTCGACGGACAGCTTCTCATAATCAACAGCTGCATCGACGAGTACATCAGCAACCTCTATACCGATTACGCTTACGTTCAGCTCACCGGCGTTCAGGACTGGACCGCCGATGACCTCGCGAGTCTGACCAAGTACGGCTCCACGTACGCGATTTCCGACAAAGGCCTTAAGGGCAAAGCGACGCAGTCTGTCGAGATGACGGTTAAAGATAACTTTGTTCGCTTCTGCCTCGCGAGCAAGACGAGCAGCGGCTTCCTTGCGAAGAACCCCTTCCGCTTTATGGATACTTCCAAGGGCTACAAGCTCTCCGACTTCGACGGCATCGCCATCGCGTTCAACGACGCGGACGGCAAGCCCCTCGAGCTGAGCCAGTTCCAGGTCCGCCTTATGCGCGGCCAGGACGACTGGAACAACTACTGGAGCTATGAGGGCAACTACTACGATACTCCTCTCGTTTATCACGACGGCTACTATCACCTGTATTTCAAGGATTACACCAATCTTGCCGGCGATGCGATAAACGAAATCTCCGTCATCTCCGCGCTGTTCTACAAGGTGCTGCAGGCCGGAGACAAGGCCTACTTCTCCGACATCTGCGCCTTCTCGACGGACGGTCTTGAAGAGCCCGAAGTCGACACCCACGACATCAACAAGGTCAAGGCCGACCTCGACGACCTGCTCAACGAAGCCAGCGCTCTCGGATTCTTCGATTCCAACTACAAGAATTATGACGACATAACCCTCGCGGACACCATGTATACCGACCCTGACAGCAACTACGACAAGCTCCTCATCCAGAGCAGGATCGTCAGAATGCTCATCCTCGAGGAGACCGCCGACGATGACCTTTACGCTGCTTTCGCGCAGTGCGTCAACGCCTGGGAATACAACTACACCGCCGCGAGCTTTGCGAACCTGCTCAAGGCGATCGACGACGCCTGGGCGATCTATGACACCGACGCCGCCGGCGCCATCGCGCTCCTCAACGCCGCTTACGACGCGCTCGTTCCGGTAGAGACCAAGTCGACCACCGCAAACTTCTTCGACGGCTGGACCGATACCAAAGTCAACGACGTCGTTAACGCGAACAGCGTCAAGCTTTGCGATTCGATCAGCAACGGTCTGAACAAAAAAGCCGACGGTTATAATCCGGGCGACTTCTCCAACAACACCGCGTTTGAAGCGAATGACAACCTCTCCCTGACCGCGCTCGCCGATTTCAGCGGCAAGGCGATGGGCTGGAAGAATATGGACCGCAGCAAGACCCTGCAGCCCGATAACAACGGCGCGTTCCCGCCCATAAACGCTGAGGGTCTCTCTCAGGCGGACGGCATCCGTTTCAAGCTCGAAGCCAACGGCAGCGTGGACAGGATACTCATAGGTCTTTCCAACTGCCGCGATATGGTCAGAGAAGACTATGCGCTGCTCATCAGACCCGAATTCGTTGCGGCCGACGGCTACATCAACGTCCCGTTCAGCTACTTCGAGAAGGCCTGGTGGTGCTCCGATAAGTTCGCTAAGGCCGATCTCGATCAGGTCATCGTCTTCATCATCGAGTGCTACGGCGTCGAGGAAGACACTACCGTGACGGTCTCCGACCTGCGCGGATATAAGAAGCTCAGCAAGGCCTCCGCCGATCAGATCGCGAAGGTCCATGACGCCGCCGATAAACTCGAGGCGTTCGACGTTGCCGGCAGATACGCTCAGCTTATCGCCGACGCCAAAGCGCTCGGCGCCGACAGCTACGAAGCTCAGTGCGCCGAAGCTTACGACGCGATCTTCGCGCTCCTCAAGGACTACGGCGTTCCCGAGGCCGCGATCGTCGACGTTCCCGGTTTCAGCATTTACAGCCAGGAAGAGCTTGATAAGATGGACAGTCTCGACGGGCTTAGCTATTTGACAAAAACCGACAGAGGCGCCATTTATTACCTGCCTTCGGGCGGAGATTACGCTTTCGGCAACGGCATTTACGTTCCCGGTACGGGATTTGAAGACAGCCACGCGAAAGACCCGTTGTTCGGCAAACTCCTCCCGATAAACGGCAAGAACTTCATCAGTATGCTCGGCGGATACAAGCTCACCGACATAATGGCATTCCGTTATAAAATTGAGAATGCGACCACCAATAAAGGCAGTGGTGTTTATTACAGGAATGATGTTGGTCTCTGGGATGGTCTTGCGACCGGCAGACACTATTGCGCAACTCCCGACGCTGACGGATATTTCACGTATTATATGTCTGAGATTCCCGTCAGAGCCGAAGGTGAGTGGTATCAAAACGGATTCACTCTTGAGAAAATCAGAGAAGAGACTATTTTCGCTTGCTTCGAGTTCTTTGAGCAGCGCGGCAAGGAGATCTACAACTGGCAGGTAATCCTTTACGAAGGAATTGACCGCAGCACGCTCAAGGAAGCGCTTGAGAGATTCAAGGGCCTCGACGTCGCCGGCTACGACGACGCGCTTGATGCCTATTACAACAAGAACGCTACCGAGGCCGAGCTCAATGCCGCCGCCGAAGCGCTCATCAACTCCGCCAAGCCGAAGGCCCCCGCGACCCCCGAGCTCAGCAAGGTCACCTATAACAGCGTCACGCTGATACCGGGCGCGAAGAACATCGAGTTCAGATGCGGCGACGGTGAATGGACCTCCTCCAACACCTTCGAGAATCTGGCTCCCGATACCGAATACAGCTTCTACGCGAGGATCCGCGAGATCGGAGCGCTCCCGGCGTCCGATCCCTCCGAGGCGCTGGTCGTCAGAACGCTGAAGGCGCCCATCAAGGGCGAAGTCGGCATCGAAGGCGAAGCCGTTTACGGCAAGACTCTTACCGCTGTCACCGACGGTATTCCCGAAGGCGCGGGCGAACTGACCTACACCTGGTCGAGATCCAACGCGCTCGAGGCCGTTGAAATCGGCACCGGCGTGACTTACGTCATCGGCAAGGACGACATCGGTTACAACCTGAGCGTCGCCGTCACCGCCGCCAACCTCGACGGCAGCATCGTCAGCGAAAACACCGCCGAAGTCATCAAGGCGACTCCGGAGCTCATCACCGCTCCCGCTCCCGCTACCGTGATCATCGGCGAGAAGCTCGGCACCGCCGCTCTTACCGGCGCCGAAGTCAGCACCGAAGGCACGTGGGCATGGGTCGAACCCGACGTCATTCCCGATCTGTCCCAGTCCGGCAGCGTGTTCGCGGCGGTCTTCACTCCCGCGGATCCCGACTGCTACCTCGAGCTCTACGCCGACGTTATCGTGAACATCTCCAGCAATACCGAAGAGACCACGATCACCGACGACGCGAGCGGACTTTCCGTCACCGGCGAGTTCCTCATCGGCTCCGACCCGGAGATGACCGTTGCGGATATCACTCCGGCTCAGACGGCCTACATCGCGCTGCTCCGCGCGGCGAGAAACAGCGAGAGTGCCAACAACCTCATCCTCTTCAAGAGCGTTTCCTTTGACAAGCAGAGCTTCGCCGGCAAGCTGACCCTCAGCGCTCAGCTCTCCGCGAGCAAGGCCGGTCAGGAATACACCGTCTGGTACTTCGCCGACGGTGAGGTTCAGAACGCGGTCGCGACAGTCGATGCTAACGGCGTCATCACCGTTGAGAGTTTCATCGTCGACATCGCGTAAATCAGGAAATCCGTTTTCCCCGGGACTCCGGGGAAAACGATCAATCTCTCCTTCACGGGGCAGCACAAAGCTGCCCCGTGTTTTTTGTGCGGCAGGGAAAAGCGCGAGCCGCCGCTCTGTCATCCTGAGGGCGAAGCCCGAAGGATCTCCGTCTCCTTCTGTCATCCTGAGCGAAGCGAAGGATCTCAAATGAGAATCCTCGCTTTGCTCGGAATATCAGACTGCGACCCGAGATTCTTCGCCCTTCGGGCTCAGAATGACAGAATCCGGCAGCCGTCGGCAAGCGGAAGGGGGTTCCCCGCCGGCTGCGCCTCTCCGGAATGACAGAACGTATGGCATTTGGTTTATCCGTCAATTATTTTTCAAAATTTCCTCAAATATTTATTGATTTTTGTCCGAATATGTGCTAAAATCTGCAATAGGAGTATTGTCAGATACAATATTCGGAAAATTTTAATTTTTAGGAGGAGAATCATGAAGAAAATACTCAGTTCATTGCTTGCTTTTGCGATGATGCTGGCTATGTTCAGCGGCGTTGTGATATTCAACGCGTCCGCTGACGGTGAGGAAGTGCAGATGCACATCCCGTTCATCAACCAGTATACGCTCGAGCAGGCGCAGAAAATGGGCAAAACGAACGGTTGGGCAGGCAGCGGTAACTATGTCAATTCGTCCAACTACTCTTTTGCCAAGGACGATCAGGGCAGAACGGTCATCACCCTGACTACGCCCGAAGGTCTTAGCCCGGAGTGGCATGTCTGCAACGGCTACCTTTCCACCGGCACGAACGCCACACCCTACGTCAAGGATACGCTCATCGACGGCATCAACATTTTCGGTGACGCCGAGCTTTCCAACAAGACGAAGATCGCCTTCAAATTCGACGGTGACGACAATTTCAAGAGCAGCTTCAACGGTGCTAACCTTATGTTCAACAGCGGCACCGAGAGAGTGTGTCTTTCCCTCCAGGGTCCGGTCAAGTCGAACGGCTATCTGATTTATGATTTCTCAAAGATCAAGCCGAACAGTTATGATGAGAGCGGTATCACGACAATGGCGGACGCGTTTGACGGACGCATCAGCTCGCTCAACTTCGCGCTGATTTTCAAAACCACCAACACCACCGTCACCTTCTGGATAGACGACGTTTATCTTGTCGGCGCCGCCGACACGGTCGACCTCCACAGGGCGATCAGAGAAGGCAAGGCCGCCGGTCTGACCGGCAGCGTCATCACCAACGCGGAGAACGTCTATAAAGACACCGCCTCCACCCAGGAGCAGATCGACGCGGCCGCCGCCGCGATCGACGCCGCGCTCGATGAGATCAAGTACGGGTACCAGAAGGCGAAGCAAGACCTTGACGCGCTGCTTACTACCGCGAGCGATCTCGGTTTCTTCGATTCCGGCTATGAGCATTATCAGGTAGTCTCCGACGCTGATATGGCTTATTCCGATCCCGCCTCCACGCTTGACGTTCTGCGCTACTACATCGGAGTTGTCAGGATGCTGGTCGCCGGGGAGCTCGTAGAAAACAACGATCTTTACGATGCGCTGGCGCGCTGCTCCAACGTCTGGCGGTATAACTACACCGATAAGAGCTACAAAGATCTCCTTGCCGCTATCGACGAGGCGTGGGCGATTATCGAAAGCGACGCCGCCGGCGCAATAGCGATCCTCGACGCCGCTTATGACGCGCTTGAGGCGCTTCCCACCAAGTCGACCACCGCCGACTTCTTTGACGGCTGGACCACGGCTCAGGTCAACGACGTAGTGTCTGCGAATCCGACAAAGATTGATGACTACATCCTCGGAGGCAACTGCGACTTTTCCGATGATACCGCGTTTGAGGCAGACGGCAACTTCTCCATGACG
>JAFRVI010000082.1 GCA_017438525.1 Clostridia bacterium | reverse complement strand
CGTTGAAGACGGTGCTTTCCCGGCGCTCAACGTTGCCGGACTTTCCAAGGCGGAAGGTATCCGCTTCAAGCTCGAAGCGAATAAGCCCGTTGAAAGAATCCTTATCGGTCTTTCCAACTGCGCTAAGCCCTCTGTGTTTGCTACCGGCGGCCACAGAGAGATGTATGCGATGAAGATCAAGCCCGAATACGTTGCAGCGGACGGCTATATAAACATTCCGTTCAGCTACTTTGAGAAGGCTTTCTGGTCCAACAAGTTCGCTCAGGAAGAACTCGATCAGGCCATAGTATTCATCGTTGAAGCTTACGGCGCTGAAAACGGCACGAAGCTCACCATCTCCGATCTCCACGGCTACATTGCCCGCGAGTTCGACGACAGTGCGCTTCCGTCCTGGCAGTATAACTACACCGCCGACAGCTTCGCCGCTTACAGCGACGCTATCCGCGTTGCCAAGACCGCTGCCGAGCGCGACGCCGCTCTGGCTCTGCTCAAGGCGTATCCCGTCAAGACCGTAACCGAAGACTTCTTCAAGGGCTGGACCACCGAGGACGTCAACCTTGTTGTTACCGCTAACAGCGGCAAGCTCTGCGACTCCATCGGCGAAGGCCTCAACATCAACAACGCCTGGAACGCCGGCGACTTCTCCAGAAACACCACCTTTGCGATAGATGCTGACGGTGCGTTCGTTATGACCGCGACCGCCGACTTCACCGGCAAGGCGATGGGCTGGAAGAACATGGACCGCAGCGGCACACTCAACACCGATAAGAAGAGTGTTGACGCCGGCCGTGACTATCCGTTCATGTCTGCCAACGTCAAGGGCCTTTCCAAGGCGGAAGGTATCCGCTTCAAGCTCGAGGCGAATAAGCCCGTTGAGAGAATCCTCATCGGTCTCTCCAACTGCGACGACTTCGTCCGCGAGATGTACGCGATGCAGATCAAGCCCGAATACGTCGGAGCCGACGGATATATCAATATCCCGTTCAGCTACTTCGAGAAGGCCTTCTGGTGCCCCGCGTTCTCGCAGGCCGAGCTCGAGCAGGTTCTCGTCTTCATCGTTGAGGCGTACGGCGCCGAAGAAGGCACCACGATTGCCATCTCCGACGTCCGCGGCTACAAGGAGCTCGTTGCTCCGACTCAGGCCGACGTCAACGCTCTCAACGCGGCTGTCACGAAGCTCACAAACTACGACTTCGACAGCAGGTACGTTGATCTGATCGCCGACGCTCAGGCGGTTGCCGATACCTCCGAAGATCAGGACGAGGTCCTCGAAATGACCGCCGCCGTCCTGGCCGTCACCGATAAGTTCGACGCCGTCGACCGTTCCGCTCTGAAGGCGAACATCGACGCCGTCAAGGCGATCGACGCGACCCTGTGGGCGACCGAAATCGCCGCCGGCGTTGAAGCTTATTACAACCTCGACGCGACTCAGGCGGTCATCGACGCCGCCGCGAAGGTCCTCCAGAGGATCATCGACAAGCCCGAGGCCCCTGTCATCGCGGCCACCGCGAAGACCGATACCTCCATCACCGTTACCGAGATTGCCGGCGCCAAGTATAAGCTGAACGACGGCGAGTGGCAGGACAGCAACGTCTTTGAAGGACTGCTCCCGAACAAGGCCTACGCTGTCAGCGCCTACATCGCCGAGACCGACGATCACATCGCTTCCGACGTTTCCGTCGCGATTGACGTCACCACCGAGAAGGGCTCCTTCGGAACCGCTACCGTAACGCTCAGCGGCACCGAGAGATACACCGAAGTCCTGACCGCCACGGTCGCTGATGTTCCGGAGTATCTCGGAACCTACGCCATCGAGTGGCGCAACGAAGCGGGCGAAACCGTCGGCACCGGCGAGACCTACACGATCGCCGCCGCTGACATCGGCTCCTTCGTCTACGCGGTCCTCGTTTCCGAGAACGCGGGCGACACCGTCGCCTCCGATCCTACCGGAACCATCGGCAAGGGCATCATCAAGGGCTACACGCTGCCCACCGCTTCCGCGATCCAGTATCCGCAGACCGTTGGCGACTCCGTCCTCTCCGGCGCGGACACCGGCATCGTGACCGGCACGTGGTCCTGGGTAACTCCGGACGCTCAGCCGCTCTCCAGCCAGACCGGCAGCGCGTTTGACGTGGTCTTCACTCCGGACGCCAACTTCATCGATCTCTACGAGATCATCGAAGCGAGAGTCGTCCTGACCATCAATCCCGCTCCGTATGAGCCCGCCTCCCTCGAGGATAACGACACCAACACCGACCTCGTTGTTACCGGCGAGTTCATGCTGAACACCGAGATGCACGTGACCGACATCACCTACAAGGATCCCGCGTATCTGGCTCTGCTCCGTGCCTCCGGCAAGGACAACTCCGGCCTGTCGAAGCTGGTCCTCTTCAAGAACTTCAGCTTCACCGTCAACGGCGAAGAGATCGACGACGTTTACGACGGCGACCTGACGGTCACCTCCTACGTCGGAACATCCCGCGCCGGCCAGACCGTCAGCGCGTGGTTCTTCATCGACGGCAAGCCCGTCAACTATGAAGGCACCGTCGATTCCGAGGGTATCCTCACCGTCACCGGCGTCAAGCTCTGAGTTTGCGCCGCGACAAGCGGGAGGCGCGAGCCGACCGCACGGGTAATATGTAAATAGTACCGCTGAACGCGGAGTCGTCTTAGGACGGCTCCGCGTTTTTGCGTTTTCGGGCAGGGAAGGCGGCGGTGCGCCATATAATTATATGTAGAAAGCGTTTATCTGCGAATGCGGTTTCGTTATCACATTTCCATTATATTTTTTTGCGCTTTTTTCACAAAACCCTTGACAAAAACGGTATCTGATTGCTATAATACAATCGTATATATACGGGTGATAGTGTTTCCGGGTGGGAAAGCGTCCCGAAGCGCTCGCTTTGCGTACTGTGAAAAAGCGCGCGGATTCTTCCGACCGGACAAGCGTAACGCCCCCGCGTTCGACGGGCGCAACGGGGTAGACTGCTTATTTACCCGTCTACGAGAGAGACGCCGTCGATTCATTTGATCGGTCTTTTCGATCACAAAGAGGAGTGACAGAATGAAAGCATCTTTCGCGCAAACTTCGGTTATCTTACCTGCTTTCGGCATGATAGAGGCGCATTCGCCGACGTCATGCACAATGTCGGGTTTTGATTACACAACAACTAACGGAAAGGAGCACTAACATTGAAGAACTCTAACACCAAAAAAGTATTGACTTCAATACTGTCTTCATGCTTAGTTGTTATGCTCCTGCTCAGCACCATGGTGATTTCACCTGTTGCGCTCACCGCGAGCGCCGCTGGGCAGCACGGTATAACCATCAACCACATTTTCAGCGACGGCTACAACGCCGCCAACTCGTATGATGAGCTTTACGGTTCTTACGAGGAGGGAGAGACTCCTCTCGTGACGATCATCGCGCCGCATGGCTACATCATCGAGGACGTCTTCTTTACGACCCCCAGCGGAGCAGATTTCTCCCTGTTTATAGAAGACCTCCAGTATGATAATCCCGTTCAGGGCGTTTATCACATCACGATGCCTGACTACGACCTCGAGATGAACGTCATCTACCGCTGCATACTTAACAGCGCCGTTGTCAACCACATTTATGACGGCGGACACAGCGACGACGCCGACTATCAGGTCATCATCGACGATGAGATAGCCGCGGGCGACGACGTTGTCTTCAACGTCGATCCCAAGGCGGGATACGCTGTCGACACCATCTACGTTCTCGGTTACGCCGGCACGTCCTTCGCGACCCTGCTCGATCTTCCGATCGAGACCATCGGCGCGAACAGCTACAGACTGACGATGCCCGATCAGCCGATAACCATCAATGTCGTTTACACCGCCAACAGGCACGACATCACTCCCGTCGCGCTGTTTGACGGAGTTGAGAGCCCCGATCCGGAGACCTATTACGTCGGACCCGTCACCGCCGACCCCGGTGAGACCGTAGTCTTCTACGGCGCCGAGATCAACGGCTACAGCGTGCCCGAAGTATTCGTTACCGCCGGAGCCGGACAGGACTTCGTCGAGGTCGTTGAGCTTGAGGAGATCGCCGGCGCGTACAGCTTTGTAATGCCCGACGCTCTGGTCACCGTCCACCTGATCTACAGCAACACCGAATACGGCATTGCCTCCGCGAACCTCTTCGAGGACGGCAACGATGACGACACCGTTTATTATGACGGCGCCGATACCGCCATTGTCGGAGAGAGAGTATTCTTCACTGTCGAGAATCCCGACGGCTATACCCTCAAGGAGATCTACGGCGTGATGACCGCCGGAACCGCGTTTGTCGAAGTGTTCCCGATTGACTCCATCGCCGGCGCGTACTACTTCGATATGCCCGCGGGCGAAGTCACGATCTGCCTGGTCTACGCCAAGTCGCAGTTTACCATTTCCGCGGTGAACATTTTCGAGGACGGCACCGATGATGACACTGCCTACTATGTCGGACCCACCTCCGCCAACGTCGGTGAGAAAGTGCTCTTCACCGTCGAAGCGCCTCAGGGCTATGCGGTCAGCGAGATTTTCGGTACTTATGAGACCGGAGACGCGTTTGTCGAAGTGTTCCCGCTCGATTCCATCGCCGGCGCGTACTATTTCGATATGCCGGAAGGCAACGTCACGCTGACGATCGTCTACACCGCGACTCTGTTCGACATCAACTTCGTTTCCTACAAGGAAGCCGATCTTGACGACGAGTGGACCGTAAGCGATATTGCCGCGGGCTCGACTTTCGTGTTTGCCGCGAACGCTCCCGCCGGCTACGCCGTTGACGACGTCTTTGCGATGTCCAACATCAACGGTACCTTTGCCGAGATAATCCCTGTTGCCGATATGGGCAACGGCTCCTATTCCTTCGAGATGCCTGCCGCCGAGGTCGACGTCGTCATCCTTTACAAGTCCGTGCTCTTCGACGTGAACTATACGTCCTATGACGGAACCGACGTTGTCGCCGAGTGGACCGACGCCGGCGTTATGGTCGGCGACAAGCACATCTTCGCGATCGACGTTCCCGACGGCTACGCTGTTGAAGACGTTATCGCCACCACCGCCGTGAACGGCCTCTTCGTCGAAGTCCTGAACGTCAGCAACCTCGCCGGCGCCTACTACTTCACGATGCCCGAGGCGGACGTTGACGTTACCGTGATCCTCAAGAAGATCACCTTCAACGTCACGATCAACGACATCGTCAACGGTCAGATAATCGATACCGAAGTCGCCCCCAGCGACGCCGGTACCACCGCGATTATCATCGCGACCGCTCCTGCCGGATACGAGGCCGGGTACATCATCAATGAGATCACCGCCGTCAGCGCCGCTGACGAAACCGTCGCGTACGATCTCGTCACCGTCGGCGAAAACGTCTACTCCTTTGAAATGCCCGAGGACGACGTCATCGTCAACATCGAGTGGAAGGCCAATATGTTCAACGTAACGGTTTCCAACGTCGACGAGAGCGGCCTCCTCATCAGCAGCCGCGAGATCAACAACAACCCCGCGGGTTCCGAAACCTCCATCACGCTCGAAGCTCCGGGCGCGGACTACATGATCGCTGAGTATTACATCGTTGCGGAAATTGCTCCTTTCCATGAATTTATAGACGCCGCTCTTGTCGGCGATACGACGCTCACCTTCATTCAGCCCGAAGCCGACGTTGACGTCACGGTCGTGTGGCGCAGAAACGCCTACACCGTCACCGAGAGATACATCGTCAACGAGACCGAGGTTCTCGACGATCTGACTGCCGAGTGGAACGTCAGACCCGGCGACAACTGGATCTCCCTCAGCACCGTTCCCGAGGGTTATGAAGTTTCCGAGCTCTACGTCACCGCCATGGACGGCGCGTTCGGCGAGCCGCTCGATTTCATCCGTCTGAACGACCTTGCGATACTCTTCATCGTTCCCGACGGCGACGTCTTCGTCGACTACTACCTCACGAAGATAGTCAACACCGTTAACTACTACGCTTACGTCGACGGCGAGCTCGCCGTTGTCAAGAGCGAAGACGTCGAGTACGGCGAGAAGGCCGTCTGGGGCAAAGACAACGCCGCCGACGACCTGCCCGACGGTCACGCCTTCATCGGCTGGTACCTCGGCGCCGCTGAGTACGACTTCGAGACCGCGCTGACCGGCGACATCGACCTGTTCGCAGTCTACGAATTCGCGAGCTGCACGGTTTCCTTCAACTCCGACGGCGGCAGCGAAGTTGCTTCGCAGACTGTCATCAAGGGCGGCAAGGCCGTCGAGCCCGCCGCTCCCGAGAAGGAAGGATATGACTTCGCCGGCTGGCAGCTGAACGGTGCCGCGTATGACTTCTCCGCTGAAGTCACCGCAGATATCGAGCTGACTGCCACCTGGACCGAGAAGACCTACACCGTCACGCTTCCGACCTCCGTCGATTACGAAGTGAAGACCGCCGACGGCTATGACACCACCGTCAAGTACGACGGCAGCTACGCCTTCACGGTCGAGTACGCTGACGGCGTCGACGGCGAGAACGCCGTCGTCACCGCTAACGGCGAGAAGCTCACTCCCGACGCTTCCGGTCTTTACACCGTCAACAACATCAAGTCCGACGTTTATATCAACGTCAACGTCGCCGGCACGCAGGAGCCCGTCCTCTACACCGTGAAGTTCAACTACTTCCACGGCGACGACGCTGTCAGCGTTGTTAACAGAGTTGAAGAGGGCGGCAGCGTTACCGCTCCCGAAGATACCGGACGCTACACTTACAAGTTCCTCGGTTGGTTTGATAACGCCGAGGGCACCGGCGAAGCCGTTACCGACTTCACCAATATCACTGCGGACGCCGAATACTTTGCCGTCTATGAGCAGAACCCGCTCGCCGACTACACCTTCGGCGAACACACCGTGACCGATTCCGCCTACGGCATCGGCTTCAAGGAAGTCAAGATCGAGGTCGTCAAGAACGACGCCGAGTATCAGGACCGTGACGTTTACGTCATCGCCGCCGCCCAGCTGAAGGACGGTTCCACCGTTCTGTTCTACGTCCCGGTCTACGTTGAGAACGGCGAAGTCAAAGCCGACGTTTCGCTGATCCTCAACTCCAACACCTTTGAGTACGTCGATATGTATATCGTCTATGACGAGGTTGATCTCACCGGTTCTCTGAACTGGATCGACATCGAATCCGGCATCCAGGTTGCTTAATTCGAGGAGGTACGCAATGAAAATGAAAACAGGCAAAAGACTTGCCTCGTTCTTCCTCTCGGCGTGCATAGCCCTGTCGGTGCTTTTCGGCGCGGTGGTTTTCGCCGCGGCCGACACCGTGCCGACCTCCGAGTCTGTTTCGGAGCTCAGCGCGGTCTACACCTACGCTGAAGGCGCCGAGGTCGGAACCATTGCCGTCAACGCGAAGGCGCAGAACATCGGCGACGAAGAATACGTCATGTTCTACGTCTACCAGAACGTCAATGACATCTCCGACCCCACGAACGGCAAGCAGAACGCTCCGGTTACCTCAAAGGGCTTCTACGCTTCCGACATTCTGTCCGGCGAAGCGCTTGCCAAAGAGCTTTCGCTCACCCCTCTCAAGCTTAACGGCAAATGCGTCCTCGGCGTTCAGGTCACCAACAGAGGCGACGAGAACGACTGGGTGTACGCCTACATTACCACCGCGCTCAAGCTCAACCCCAACGGCGGCACGCTGACGGGCGAAGACGAGCTGCAGGTCAAGCTGGGCTTCAGCATTCTTGAAGAGCTCGGCGACGGTGAGTACGTAACCAGAGAGTATTACAAGTTCGCCGGCTGGTCCGAGACCGAAGACGGCGAAGCCATCGGCAGCGATCTGCTCATGACTCAGTACGGCGATGAGATATTTGCCCTCTGGGAGCAGCTCACTACCACCGTTACCTTCAATCCCAACGGCGGCGAAGGTGAGATGGATCCCGTCGTTATCAACGCCGGCGAACCCACCGAGCTTCCGGCTCCCGAATTCACCAAGCCGGACAGCAAATTCGTCGGCTGGGGCACCAGCCCCGACGGCCCCGTCGTCTACGACGGCACCGAGCCGATAACCCTCACCGGTGACGAAGCGGAGCTTCCGCTCTACGCCATCTGGGCCGACGTCGATAAATACGTCGTCACCTTCGACGCCAACGGCGGTGAAGGCGAGATGGCCGATCAGGAAGTCGAAATCGGCGTTGCTACCGCGCTGAACGCCAACGAGTTCAACCGCGCCGGCTTCAAGTTCCAGGGTTGGGCGACCTCCGCTGAAGGCGAAGTCGTCTACGCCGACGGCGAAGAGGTCACGCTTACCGATTCCGGCCTCAAGCTCTATGCGGTCTGGAAGCAGAACAATATCGCCGTTATCTACAGCCCCAACGGCGGCACCGGTCTTATGACTCCTCACAAGCTGAACGTCAACGAGACCATCAACCTTGACAAGGTCGCCTACGTTTGCGAAGGCAAGGCGTTCGCCGGCTGGTCCACCTCGGCTGACGGCGAAGTCGAATACGCTGACGAGGCCGAGTTCACCATCGGCGCGAAGACGGTTATCCTCTACGCGATCTGGACGGACGACTCCGGCCCTGAAGATCCTCCGGTCGATCCCGATCCCAAGCCGAAGGCGATTCTGTTCAGCACCGGCGGCGGTTACGGACTTATGAACCCGATCAAGAATCTCAGCAAGGGTCAAGTCGTTAAGCTTCCCGCCTGCGAATACACCAAAGAAGGTTATACCTTCGGCGGCTGGTCGCTTACTTCCGGCGGCGCTGTCGCTTATAACGACTGCGACAGCGTGACCATCGGCGACTCTACCATAGTCCTTTACGCTGTTTGGGTCGCTTGATTCCAACCACACACATTCGCAAGGGCGGACGGTTTCGTCCGCCCTTGTGTAGTTTTTATCACCGCTTGATGCGACAGGGGGAGGAAGCATATGAAGGTGCTAACCGCATTCGGCACGCGGCCGGAAGCGATCAAAATGTGCCCCGTTATAATCGAATTGCGCCGCAGGGGATGTGACGTTTGCGTCTGCCTGACCGGGCAGCATAAAGAAATGCTCGCCGACGTGATGAACGCCTTCGGCGTTGAGCCGGACGTGAATCTTGAAGTGATGCGTCCTGGCCAGTCGCTGTTCGATATAAATCGCGAGGTGCTTTCCGGCATGGACCGAGTGCTCGACGCGGAGAAACCGGACGTCGTGCTCGTCCACGGCGATACCACGACGACCTTCGCCGCCGCGC
Organism: Clostridia bacterium; assembly: GCA_017438525.1. Taxonomy (NCBI): domain Bacteria; kingdom Bacillati; phylum Bacillota; class Clostridia; species Clostridia bacterium. The sequence goes on along the minus strand of JAFRVI010000082.1, from coordinate 19,378 downwards.
TCTCATGCTACTACAAGCGCATAAAGGTCGGCCACGTCGAGGCGGGCCTTCGCACCGGCGATATCTTCTCGCCTTACCCGGAGGAGTTCAACCGCCGCGCCGTGACGATAGTCGCGGACTATAACTTCGCGCCGACCGAAACGGCGAAGGAGAACCTCCTGCGCGAGGGCGTGCCCGCGGAGCGCGTCTTTGTCACCGGCAACACCGAGATCGACGCGCTGAAAACGACCGTCCGCGAGGACTACGCGCACCCGCTGCTCGACTGGGCGCGGGGGAGCCGCCTCGTGCTGATGACCGCGCACCGCCGCGAGAACTTCGGCGAGCCATTCGCGAATATCTTTTCCGCCGTGCGCCGCGCCGTCGAGGAGACGCCGGACGTCAAGCTCGTCTATCCCGTTCACCTCAACCCGAACGTGCGCGAGGCCGCGAAGGCGCTTGAGGGATGCGACCGCATCAAGCTCACCGAGCCGCTCGGCGTGCTCGATTTCCACAATATGCTCGCGCGCTGCTGCCTGGCGCTGACCGACAGTGGCGGCATACAGGAGGACGCGCCCGCGCTGAATAAGCCGGTGCTCGTCCTGCGCCACACGACCGAACGCCCCGAGGGCGTCGCCACCGGCGCGCTGAAGCTCGTCGGCACGGACGAAACCGCCGTCTACGCGGAGTTCCGCCGCCTGCTCGACGACGAAGCCGAGTACGCGCGTATGGCGTCCGCGGCGAATCCCTACGGCGACGGCAACGCCGCCTCACGAATAGCCGACGTACTGTTTTCGTAAGCCGACGGAGTCGGCTTACCGCTGCCGCGAAGCGGCAATATCACTATGCGAAGCATAATACCACTATCGCGTCAGCGATAATATCACCGCCGACGGAGTTGGCGCAACCGAGGCTCCCCTGTGCAAGGGGAGCTGTCTTATTATCGGCTGAAAGCCGATAATAAGACTGAGGGGTTGTTGGCTCCTAAAAGCTTGGCGCGTAATTGCGCGGGCGAACAAGTTCGCCCCTGCGTCTGAGGGAGCCGCCTGAACGCGCTGCGCGCCTTTGGAGCAAAATATACACTAAAACAGCGTCACCCGCGCTTGCACGTTCAAACGCGGGTGACGCTTCTATTGCCTTTCGGCTATGGCCGATATGCCGGTCGGCCTTGTCGGAGAAGAAACCGCCCTTGCGGGCGGGCGCCGCCACGTGAGCGGCAAGTCAAAGGGTATATGAAGGGAGTTGCGATGCCAGTATTATAGCAGGGACAAGCATGAGAATATGTCGAAAAATGTCGAAGCAAAAAGTTTTTTCAAAAAGACAGAAGGCCGTCCGGCGGGACGGCCTTCTGCATAGGGAGGGAATCAAAATGAATAAACTCTGCCGAGTTTGTAATCAGTTCATCGTTTCGGTTGGCTTGTATTCCGAGAGGATGATGCTTACCGTGAAGGAGCGGCCTTCGGAATAGCGGTAGACGCCGAGCTCGACGGTGTCGCCTGCGGAATACTTCTCCTTTTCGGCGTTGAGTTCGTCCATTGTCTTGACGGTGACTCCGCCGATGGAGGTGATGATGTCGTTCTTCTTGAGTCCCTTCGCCGCTGCGTCGGTGCCGGCGTCGACGGAAGTTATCAGCACTCCGCGCGGCACGTTGTTGAAGTAGGCGACGTATTCGTCTATCGTGTTGCCGCTGATGCCGATCATCGGTCTGCCGGGCACGTAGCCGTAGGTCATTATGCTGTCGACGATGGGCTTGACAGTGTTGGAGGGAATCGCGAAGCCCATTCCTTCATACTGGGTGTCGACTATCTTCTGCGAGGTGATGCCGATGACGTTGCCGTAGAGGTCGATCAGCGGGCCGCCGGAGTTGCCGGGGTTGATCGCCGCGTCCGTCTGTATCAGCTTGACGTTGCCGGAAAGGTCGGTCTTGACGTTGATGCCGGAGACGATGCCGCGGGTGACGGTGCCGGCGAATTCAAGGCCGCCGGGGTTTCCTATCGCGATGACGGTCTCGGCGAGCTGCACCTCGTCGGAGTTGCCGAAGGTGGCGTAAACCAAATCGCTGTGCTTGATGGTATCATCTTCGATGATCTGCAGCACTGCGAGGTCGGTCTGCTGGTCGGAGCCGACGATGCTCGCGAGCGCTTCCTTCTTGTCGTAAAGCACGATCTTGACGCGGTCCGCGCCCTCGATGACGTGGTAGTTGGTCACGACGTAGCCCTCGGCGTTGATGATGACGCCGGAGCCGTAGCCGGAGGCGGTCAGCGAGTTCATCTTATAGTTGACGACGCCGACCACCGCGGGGCGTATCTTCTGCGCGGCGTCCTTGACGGAGATCTCGTCGGCCTCTGTGCGGCCGCTGAGGTCGAAGCCGGTCTTCTGCTCGACCGGAGCTTCCGTCGAAGACTCGGGAGCCGTGCTGCTGCCGCCGGCGTTCTGCACAATGTGCACGACGCCGAAGGAGGCGAGCACCAGCACCGCGCATATCAGGATCGCGAGCAGCGAAACGCCGAAGGCGTATCCGCGCCCGTGCTCCTTTTTCTTTTTCTTATCCTGCGCGGCTTCGGTCCAGACGTAGCTGTTGTGCTCCGCCGGAGCGGGCTGCGGCTGAACGGGGGTATCGGGCGCCTCCGCCTGCGGAGCGGAGAACTGCGGATTTTCATAGCTTTCGGGCGCCGGGTAATCTCTGTTGAAATCTTCTGTCATAATTATCCCTTCTTTCATACTACCTTCTATTATAATCTATTTTTTCAAATATTAGTTAAAAATATTGGAAAAAATGTTAAAAATGCAGCGCGTAAAGCGCGGTAAAGTTAAAAACCGCGTCTTTACATTTCGGTCAAACGGGTATATAATATATTCGTGCTAATACTGCGAGGATGTGAAAATATGAAAATCGGAATAATCGGACTGCCGAACGTCGGCAAATCAACGCTCTTCAACGCCCTCGTCGGAGGCGGCGCGGAGGCGGCGAACTACCCCTTCTGCACGATCGAGCCGAACGTCGGCGTAGTGCCCGTGCCGGACGCGCGTCTGGACAAGCTGACGGAGATGTATTCGCCCGTCAAGACGACTCCCGCGACGGTGGAGTTCGTCGACATCGCGGGCATCGTCAAGGGCGCCTCTGCGGGCGAAGGGCTCGGCAACAAGTTCCTCTCGCACATCCGCGAGGTCGACGCGCTCGTTCACACCGTCCGCTGCTTCGAGGATGAGAACATCACCCACGTCAGCGCGTCCGTCGACCCCGTCGCGGACAGCGAAACGATAAACGTCGAGCTTATCCTCGCCGACCTCGAGGTGCTCGAGCGCCGCATCGACAAGACCGCGAAGGCGCTGAAGGGCGGCGATAAGAAGTTCGAGAAGGAATACGACCTGCTGAAGCGCCTCGAGAAGCACCTTTCCGACGGCAACCCCGCCCGCAGCTTCGAATGCACGGATGACGAACGCGCCGTCATCGAGACGGTGTCGCTGCTTTCGCTCAAGCCGGTCATCTACGCGGCGAACATGAGCGAGGCGGACTTCGCCGGCGGCATCGAGAACAACGCCGGCTACCGCGCCCTGCGTGAAACCGCGGAGTGCGAGCACGCGGGCATCATCCCCGTCTGCGCGAAGCTGGAGCAGGACCTAAACGACTTCGACGACCCCGAGGAGCGGAAGATGTTCCTCGAGGAGATCGGGCTTGAGGAGTCGGGGCTCAACCGCCTCATCCGCGAGTGCTACGCGCTGCTCGGCTACATATCCTACTTCACCGCCGGACAGCCCGAGGTCCGCGCCTGGACGATAACGAAGGGCACGAAGGCGCCCGACGCGGCGGGGAAGATACACACCGACTTCAAGCGCGGCTTTATCCGCGCCGAGATAGTCTCCTACGAAGACCTCGTCGCCTGCGGCAGCATCGCCGCCGCGCGCGAGAAAGGGCTCTACCGCAGCGAGGGCAAGGAATACGTCGTCCGCGACGGCGACGTGATACTCTTCAGGTTCAACGTCTGATGGAAAACGGCATCTTTTTCAAGCGCGCCGACCCTTCGCGCATCGCGCTTTACGATACGCTGCGCGGCTTTATGATGATACTCGTCATCATATTCCACACCGCGTTCGATCTCTACTGGGTGTTCGGCAAGGACTTCGGCTTCTTGCATATAGTGGACGCGCCGTTCGTGCTTTTCCTGCGCGATTTCTTCGCCGTCTGCTTTATAATACTGTCCGGGATATGCACGAACTATTCGCGCAATCCGCTGCGCAGGGGAATCATAGTCTTTCTGTTCGGGCTGATCGTGACGCTCTTTTCGGCGCTCGTGACGCCGGATATGACGGTGCGCTACGGGATATTGAGCTTAATCGGCGCTTCGATGATCGTCGTCGCGCTGATGCGGCCGTTCCACGCGCAGGTGCATCCGCTTTTCGGCGCGGCGGTGGGGATGGCGGCCTTCTTCGCGACGGTGTTCGTCTTCCCGGTCGAGGTGGAGATAAAGCACCTGTATTTCCTCGGATTCATCACTCGGGATTTTGCCTCGGGCGACTTCTACCCGATGATACCGTACTACTTCGCCTTCCTCGCCGGGCACTTCTTCGGCAGGTGGCTGAAGGAGAAGGAGTACGACCTGAAATACGGCGGGCTGGATATAAAACCGCTGTCGTTCATCGGGCGCAACAGCGTGTATTTCTACCTGCTTCACCAGCCGGTCGTCTACGGCGTCTGCTGGCTGCTTTTCACGAAAATGGGGTTGTAGTTATGTTTAAGAGGAAAAAGGAAAAAGTCATTCATGAGATCGCGCCGGTTTATGACGAAAACAGCGCCGTGCTGGTGCTCGGCACGATACCGTCGCCGCTCTCGCGCGAGACGGGCTTCTATTACGGCAACCCGAACAACCGCTTCTGGAGCGTGCTCGCCGCGGTTTTCGGCGAGGAAACGCCGGAGACGGTCGCGGATAAGAAGGCGCTCCTGCTGCACAACCGCGTCGCGCTCTGGGACGTCTGCGCCTCCTGCGAGATAGATGGCGCCGCCGACGCGAGCATCTGCGAAGTCATACCCAACGACGTCGGTGGGCTTATCGCGAAGCTGAATATCAGGCGCGTCTTCTTCAACGGCGCGAAGGCGGAGGAGCTTTTCGCGCGCTTCGCGTTTCCGCTGACGGGCGTCGGGTTTACGCGCCTGCCGTCTACCAGCCCCGCGAACGCGTCGTGGGACCTGCCGCGCCTCGTCGAAGAGTGGAGCGCGCTCCGCGCCGCCTGTGAATAAAGATAAACCGCAAATCAAAACGCTCCCCTCGCGGGGAGCGTTTTCGCGTTACCGGCGCTTTTTCCGCGTCGGGGATTACATTACTTGACAAATCTGCATTATGTGCTACAATATATATAACTGTATGCAATTTCGCTTGGGGGAATGAATAATGTATAAAAAAACCATTATGAGACTGCTTTCTATTCTCATCGCGTCGGCGATGATGTTTGCCATGCTCCCTACCGGGATGATCGCGTCTGCGGAAGTAGTATCCAGCGGTACCTGCGGTGAGGATCTCACGTGGACTCTTGACGAAACCGGCTTGCTTACCATAAGCGGCACGGGTAATATGTATAACTATAGTTGGAATGAGTCTAATAAAGCACCTTGGGGGGCTGGCGTAAAAAGCGTTAATATGATGACCGGCGTTACGAGTATCGGTGCTTATGCATTCTATGGCTGCGCCGATATTACGGAGATAACTATACCGGAAGGGATAACCCGTATTGATGAAGGCGCGTTTTCCCGCTGTGCCGCCTTGACAAGCGTTATTATTCCCGAAAGCGTCATGGTAATCGGTAGTTTGGCGTTCTATAGATGTTCGAGATTAAGAAGTATTATTATTCCTTTTGGAGTGACGAGTATTGAAACATCTACGTTTGAGGACTGTGTTGCTCTGGAGGAAGTTTTTATTTCGGACAGCGTCAAAAGCATCGGCGGTTGGGCGTTTGATAACTGCTCAAGTTTGACGAGCATAACAATACCGGATAGTGTGGAAATACTAGGTACTCATGCTTTTTTGAATTGCGATAGTCTGACAAGTGTTACTCTCGGAAGCGGATTAAGAATGATTGGAGAATGGGCGCTTAATATATGTAATAACCTTGAATCGATAACTGTTTCGGATAATAATCCTTATTTTCACTTCAGTGGCAATTGCTTGGTTGAAATGGGGACAAAAACCTTGGTAAAAGGGTTTAGCGACAGTATTATCCCTAATGATGGGAGTGTGACAAGTATTGGTGATTGGGCGTTTTATCGTTGTGAGGGCATAACAGAAATAGTATTACCAGACGCGATAATAAGTGTTGGAGATAGTGCGTTTGCAGACTGTACCAATCTTATGAGCGTTACAATAGGTACGGGCGTGACAATCATCGGAGACAGTGCTTTCGCGGACTGTGATCAACTAATAGATGTTGAAATGCCCGAAGATGGCAGTTTAACAACTATATGCGAAGGTGCGTTCAGGAATTGCAGGAACCTTGCGGGAATAACGATTCCTGATAGCGTTGAGGATATAGCGCAGTTTGCTTTTGAGTCATGTGAGTCTCTATCAAGCATTAGTATCGGAAACGGAGTTAAAAGCATAGGCCTTCGTGCATTCGGATGGGGATGTCAGAATCTACAATCCATTACTGTATCTGAGGATAATTCATATTATCACAGCGATGAAAACTGTTTGATTCAAACTGAGACGAAAACACTTTTGCTCGGCTGTGAGAATAGCGTGATTCCGGCAGACGGAAGTGTAGCTATTATAGGCGAAGGCGCTTTTCAGGAGCGCTGGGGATTAACGAGCATAGTAATACCGGAAGGTATTACAAGTATAGAGTGGGAAGCGTTTGCATCATGCTACGAGCTAACCGATATAACTCTTCCTGATGGATTGATTATTATTGGCGATGATGCGTTTTCAGGGTGTGGATATACAGAGATAACTATACCGGATAGTGTAATAAGCATATGCGGAGGGGCGTTTGAGGGAACCGGTTATTATGATGACGAATCTAACTGGGAAGATGGAGCGCTCTATATCGGTGAATGGCTGATAAAGGTAAGGAATGACTATTCAGGAGATTTTGATATTAAAGCCGGTACAGTGGGTATTGCTAATAGTGCGTTTGCTGGATGTGAAGATATAACAGGGATATCGATTCCTGACGGTTTAGCATCAATAGGAGACTATGCGTTTGACGGATGTACGAATATAATGAGTATTGCGATACCTGCAAGCACTAGTCACATTGGGTATGCACCATTTTTGAATATCGGCTCGTTTGACATTACAATATCCGAATATAATCCGTATTATCATTACAGTGGGAACTGTTTGATTGAAACAGAGACAAAGACTCTTATTGAAGGATTCGATAATAGTATTATTCCTTTTGATGGAAGTGTAACAAGCATATGCAACTACGCATTCGGCGAATGCGCAGAACTGATGAGCATAACGATACCTGATAGTGTGACAAGCATCGGTAGGGATGCGTTTATACGCTGTTCAGGTCTGACGAGTGTCACGATTGGCAGTAGTATAAAGAGTATCAGCTATATGGCGTTCGCTGGTTGCGAAAGTCTGACGAATGTTACATTTGGCGTCAACGTATCGAACATTGGCTATCAAGCGTTTAGTGGCTGTTCGAGTTTGACGGAAATAGTGATTCCTGACAATATTGTCAGTATTGACGATTATGCTTTTGTGGGTTGTACCGGTCTGACAAGCGTTATAATCGGTAACGGCGTGACCACTATCGGCGAAGGAGCATTTAATGGATGCGCAGGATTAATTAGCGTAATAATCCCAGATAGTGTTACAAATATAGGGAATGAAGTGTTCTGCAACTGTTTTTCTTTAACAAGCGTTATTATCGGAGGTAGGCCGACATTGAAGTCGCGTGTTAAAGGGGCTAAGGCGGAAGGCGCAATGAATATCGGCGAAGGATTATTCGCGGGATGCAACAGTCTGCAGAACGTTACGGTGTCGGATGATAACCCGACTTACCATAGCAGTGGCAACTGCATTATTGAGACGGAATCTAAAACACTCGTGGCGGGATGCATGAGCAGTGTTATTCCTAATGACGGAAGCGTTACGAGTATAGGGCCTAAGGCGTTTGCAAACTGCACCGAGCTGACGAGCATAATTATACCTGCGTGTATTACGAGTATTGGCGAGGGCGCGTTCCATATGTTAGGTGAAAACGGTGAATCTGCCGCGCCTCTTGATGTAAAGCTACTTGTGGATAAGGACTCTTATGCCTTTGAATACGCAGTGTTAAACGGATTACGTAATGAGATTAACAAACCTGCAATTCTAGTGAGCATCGCGGTAACCGTGCTACCGGATAAGGTGAAGTACCACAAGGGCGAGGAGTTCGATCCTACCGGCCTTGAGATTACGGCGTATTATGACAACGATACTTCTGCGCCGGTCACGGGTTATGAGCTGTCCGGCTACTCCGGTGCGCGCGGCGAGAACAGCATAACCGTATCTTACGGTGGCGCGACCTGTAACTTCGTCGTTACGGTAATCAATATGAAAGGTGACGTCGACGGAGATGATGAGATCACCGTAACGGATGCGCTTGCTGCGCTCCGCGCCTGCGTCGGACTTGCCGAGTTTGATGAAGACGCACTAGCTGTGGCAGATATCGATGGCGACGGTGTTATCACCGTTTCCGATGCGCTGCGCATACTGCGTATAGCGGCCGGGTTTTCGCTGTAATATTCAGGAGTAATATCAAAACGCCGCCGTATACGGCGGCGTTTTCGCGTTACCGGCGCTTTTTCCGCGGGCGGGGCGGGCAGTCGAAGTCGACGAGGATCGCGTCCTCGCCGATCTTCTCTATCGCGCTCCAGGGGATGACGTATTCGTCCTGCTTGAAGAAGGGCAGGGGCGAGCCGGTCGGCACGATAATGTCCGCGATCCTGCCGGTCTTGCACTCGATCCGCAGGTCGCCGACGAAGCCGAGACGCTCGCCGTTGCGCAGGTTTATCACTTCCTTGCAGCGCAGCTCGGTCAGCTTTTGCATATCCTCACACCTCCGTTGAAAATAATAGCGCGGAAACGCAAAAAAATGACGATTTTCCGAAAAAAACTCTTGCATTTGGGGCGGGTTTGTGATAATATATATCAGCAATTCACACGCCGCATGCGGTTTTGCCGGTGCCGGAGCCGTTTCCGGTCGCAAAACGTAGGTGCGGCGGAGGGAAAACCAAGGAGGAAAAATTATGTCAACAGTAGTATCCATGAAGCAGCTGCTGGAAGCGGGCGTCCATTTCGGACACCAGACCAGACGCTGGAACCCGAAGATGGCTCCGTACATCTTCACCGAAAGAAACGGCATTTACATCATCGACCTTCAGAAGACGGTCAAGAAAATCGAAGAAGCATACGATTTCGTCCGCGAGCTTTCCGCTAACGGCGGCACCGTGCTCTTCGTCGGCACCAAGAAGCAGGCGCAGGATTCCATCAGGGAAGAGGCCGAGAGAGTCGGCATGTACTACGTCAACGCCCGCTGGCTCGGCGGTATGATCACCAACTTCACGACCATCCGCCGCAGAGTCGACCGCCTCGCCAACCTCCGCAAGATGCAGGAGGACGGTACGTTCGACCTGCTGCCCAAGAAGGAAGTCATCAAGCTCAACCTCGAGATCGAGAAGCTTGAGAAGTTCCTCGGCGGCATCAAGGACATGAAGAAGCTGCCTTCCGCGCTCTTCATCGTCGACCCCAGGAAAGAGCACATCGCTCTTGCCGAAGCCAAGAAGCTCGGCATTCCGGTCATCGCCATCGTTGACACCAACTGCGACCCCGACGCCGTCGATTACGTCATCCCCGGCAACGACGACGCCATCAGAGCCGTCAAGCTGATCTCTGAGATCATCGGCAACGCCGTCCTCGAGGGCAGACAGGGCACCTCCATGGCGGAGGCCGCTCCCGAAGAGTCCGCCGCTCAGGGCGAAGCTAAGGAAGCCGTCCCCTTCGTAATGGCTGAAGAAGACAAGGTCAAGGTCGAGAAGCCGAAGACCGCTCCCAAGGCCGCGAAGACCGATAAGCCCCTTATGGCCGCTATAATCGGCGAGGAGACCACCCTCGTCGCCAAGGAAGCCAAGAAGCCCGCCGCCCGCCGCACCACCAAGAAGGCGGAGGAGCCCAAGGCCGAAGAGCCCAAGGCCGAAGAAGCGAAGGCAGAAGAGCCCGCGAAGAAGCCCGCCCGCCGCACCACCAAGAAGGCGGAGGAGCCCAAGGCCGAAGACAAGGCCGAGTAATCAAATAAGTTCGGGATACCCGACATGAAATACTGTCGGGTATCGACTATGTATAGGAGGAAATAATACTATGGCATTCACTGCGAAAGACGTTGCACTGCTCAGAGAAAAGACCGGCTGCGGTATGATGGACTGCAAAAAGGCCCTCACCGAGTCCGACGGCGATATGGAAAAGGCGATCGAGTACCTTCGTGAGAAGGGTATAGCCGCCGCCGAGAAAAAGGCCAGCAGAATAGCCGCCGAAGGCATCATCGGTTCCTACGTTTCCGAGGACGGCAAGGTCGCCGCGCTCGTCGAAGTCAACAGCGAGACCGACTTCGTCGCCAAGAACGCCGGCTTCCAGGAGTTCGTCAAGGCCGTCGCCGCCACCGTCGGCAAGAACGCTCCCGCCGACGTCGAGGCGCTCGGCGCCATGACGATCGACGGCGGTAACATGACCGTTACCGACGCTCTCCGCGAAAAGATACTCACCATCGGCGAGAAGCTCACCATCCGCCGTTTCGTCCGTTACGAAGGCCACGTCGTGACCTACATCCACGGCGGCGGCACCATCGGCGTCATGGTCAACCTCGATACCGACGACGCGACCTTCGCGAAGCCCGAGTGCGTCTCCATGGCGAAGGACGTCGCGATGCAGATCGCGGCCATGAGCCCCACCTTCCTCGACAAGGCCTCCGTTCCCGCGGAGTTCATCGAGAAGGAGAAGGAGATCCTGCTCGCTCAGGCGATCAACGAGGGCAAGCCCCAGAACATCGCCGAGAAGATGGTCATGGGCCGTATCGCGAAGTACTACAAGGAGATCTGCCTCCTCGAGCAGGCGTTCGTCAAGGACGACGAGATCAACGTCGACACCTTCGTCAAGAACGTCGCCAAGGAACTCGGCTCCGCCGTCTGCATCAAGGAGTTCGTCCGCCTCGAGAAGGGCGAAGGCCTTGAGAAGCGCGAAGACAACTTCGCCGCCGAAGTCGCCGGCATGGTCAAATAAGCAAACGTATTTTCAAAACCGATCGGCAGCCCTTTGCCGGTCGGTTTTTTGTAACGGAAAAAGGAGGCCCGGAATGAAATACAGATACGTTCTTTTCGATCTCGACGGCACGCTGACCGAGTCCGCGCCGGGCATAACGAACGCCGCGGCCTACGCGCTTAAACGCTTCGGCGTCGAAGCGGAGCCGTCGGAGCTGGAGTTCTTCGTCGGGCCGCCGCTGCACGGCTCCTTCATGCGCTGCGGACTTTCCGACGCGCAGGCGCGGGAGGCGATAGGCGTCTACCGCGAGTATTACGTCGCGAGGGGGATGTTCGAGAACCTCCCGTACGAAGGCGTCGCGGACGCGCTGCGCCGCCTGAAGGAGGCGGGCGTGACGCTCATCGTCGCGACCTCCAAGCCGGAGCCCTTCGCTGTGCGGATCCTCGAACACTTCGGGCTGGCAGAGTTTTTCGCCGTCATCGCGGGCAGCACGCTGGACGAAACGCGCACCTCCAAGCGCGATGTCATCGAGTACGCGCTCGCGTCCGCTGGCGTTTCCGACAGGAGCGGCGCGGTCATGATAGGCGACCGCAGCTACGATATCGAGGGCGCGAAGCAGACGGGGCTCGCCTCTATGGGCGTGCTTTACGGCTACGGCTCGGCGGAGGAGTTCGCGGAGGCGGACTTCATCGCCGCAACGCCCTCCGATATCGCGGATATATTACTCGCCGTGTCTTGACATGAACGCATTTAAGTGATATAATAATGATGAAATGGAGGGATATCACTATGTGTATGAGAATAATGGCTATGCTTCTTATGCTGCTTCCGGTGGTCGCGATGATCTCGGGAATGTTCCCGATGAATACGCTGGCCGCCGCGGAAGCGATGATAGGCGATATAGACGAAGACGGCGACATAACCGTTTCCGACTCGCTCGGCGCGCTTCGCGCCGCCGCGGGACTGAAGCAGTACAGCGCGGCTGACGTTCCCGTCTACGACGTCAGCGGCGACGGCGACGTCGGCGTTGACGACGCGCTCGGCCTGCTGCGCAGCTCCGTCGGCATTACGGATAAGGATTACGGCTACGCCGGAGTCGAGCTTTCGTTCGTTCCGAATCAGGACGCGCTCGATTGCAAGTATACGCAGACCTCAATAAATAACTCTATCGTTTCCGTCGGCGACACCGCCAAGCTCGCGAAGGTGATGCAGCGCGCCGCGAACGGCGAACGCATCAATATGGTCGTCCTCGGCGGCTCGATCACCGCCGGCTCCGCCGCGTCCAACAGCCGCCTCTGCTACGGCTACCGCACTTACGAATGGTGGACCGCCAACTTCCCGCAGGGACGCTTCAACTTCTACAATATGGGCATCGGCGCGACCGGCAGTATGCTCGGCGTCCACCGCCTCGAAGACGACGTGCTGAAAAAGGACCCCGACTTCCTTATCGTCGAATTCGCAGTCAACGACGCGGCGAACGAGTATGAGTATTACGAGGGAGTCATCCGCCGCGTGCTTGCGAACGATCCCGAGACTGCCGTTCTCATGCTCTTTATGCAGAACGAAACCGGCGGAAACGTGCAGGAGACCGAGATCCCGATCGGCAACTACTACAAGCTGCCGATGATCAGCTACCGCGACGCGACGAATCCGCTGCTCAAGGCCGGCACGATCAAGTGGACTGATATTTCCCCTGACAACATCCATCCGAACGACCTCGGTCACAAGATGGTCGCCTCGCTCGTCACCTCCTACCTCGACGGCGTGAAGGCAAAGTACGGGCGCCTTTCCAAAGTCATCCCCGCGTTCCCGTCGGCTCCGCTTTATACGGACCGCTACGACGCCGCGAAGCTCTGGATGGGCGGCACGATTCAGCCCACTCAGCTCGGCGGCTGGAAGTCCGAGCCCAACGGCGGCGCCTTCTATCACCTCAAGGGCGCGTGGACGACCGAAAAGAAGGGGAGGGCGCTGAAGTTCAAGGCAACCTTCAGAGAGCTGAACGTCATCTTCTGGAGATACCTGCCGGAGAACAATCCTAACGCCGGTGAAGTCGAAGTCCGCATTGACGGAGTGCTGATTGAGAATAAGAATCTTAATGCGCTTTTCCCGGGCGGCTGGGGCAACTACCTCGCCAAGGAGCACATCTACGATTCCGCCGAGCCGGCGGAGCATGAGGTGTCCTTCACCTGCGTCGGCGGCAACTTCACGCTTTCCGGACTGCTCATGTCCTGACGAATAACTGCTTGCAAAAGCGGCACGGCGTGCCGCTTCCGCTTCATAAAAGATTCCTTAGAGGAGGAACGTTCAATATGAAATACACCGCAGCCATGCTCGCGCTCGCGCTTCTTGTAACGCTTATCGCCGGAGCATTCCCGCTGCATTCCTTCGCGGCGGGGGAGGCGCTGATCGGGGATATCGACAGGGACGGGGAGATAACCGTCTCCGACTCGCTGCTGACAATGCGCGCGGCGGCGGGGATAGACGAATACTCCGCCGGCGACATTCCCGTATATGACGTGACCGGCGACAAAGCTGTCGGCGCTGACGACGCGATAGGGATAATGCGCTGCTCGCTCGGTATGACGGACGGCTTCGGCTACGACGGCGTCGAGGTAACGTACGCGCCGAACACCGTAGCGAAGAAGCACGGCGTGACGCAGGCGATTTTCGACAACACCGTCGTCTCCGCTGGCAACACCGCCCGCCTCGCGCGCGTGATGGAGCGCGCCGCGAAGGGCGAGACGGTCAACGTCGTTACTCTCGGCGGCTCGATAACCTACGGACTTTACGCCTCCACCTCGCAGAAGTGCTGGGCGTATCTGACTTATAAGTGGTGGACCGAAAACTTCCCGAAGGCGAAGGTCAACTACCACAACGTCGGCATCAGCGGCACGAGCAGCATCCTCGGTGTCCACCGCATGGGCGACGACGTTATTGCGAAGGATCCGGACCTCGTCATCGTCGAGTTCTCGGTCAACGACACTTCTCAAGACGATTGCCCCTACTACGAAGGCATAGTCCGCAACGTGCTGACCAAGTGCCCGGACGCCGCCGTGATAATGTTTTTCACCGTCTGCGAAAGCGGTTGGACGATGCAGGATACCGAGATCCCGATCGGCAGGCACTACGAAGTGGCGATGATCAGCGGGGCGAACGCAGTCAACGGCCTGCTCGCCGCGCACGCGATGACCTGGTCAGATTTCGGCACCGATGACGCGCATCCGACAGACAAGGGGCACGAGATATACGCCTCGCTCATCCGCTCCTACCTTGACTCCGTCAAGAAGAAGTACACGAAGCTGTCGAAGGTCGTTCCCGCCGTGCCGGAGGCGCTCTACGGCGAGCGGTACAAGGACGCCAAACTTTATATGGGCGGCACGCTCGAACCGGACAGTCTCGGCGTCTGGACGGTCAACAAGAACTATCAGACTTCGCATTTCAACCATCTCAAAGGCGCGTGGCTCACAACAAAAAGAGGTAAGGCGCTGACTTTCACTGCTGAATTCAAGGAAGTAAACCTGCTGTATATGCGCTGGAAGACAGACGTGAATGCCGGCAGTATTGACGTAAAGGTCGACGGCGTATCCGTCGCGACCGTCGACGGGAACTTCAACGACGGCTGGGGCGACCACCTCTATTATGTTACCGTATTTAAGGAGAATGAGGTCAGAGAACACACCATAACGTTTTCCGGTTCCGGCGGGAATTTTACCCTCGCAGGAATAATGTTATCATAAATTGCCGAAATGGACTCCTGAGGAGTCCATTTTGTTTAACAAAATACGCTGTTTGAATTGACATGCCATGTCATTCGTGTTAAAATAAATTATAAGGTCGGTTGACGTTATCGCCGATCGGCCAGAGTTCAGAGGTGATATTATGAAGTTTACTGCTTTTCTGCTTGCGATCCTGATGGTCGCGGCGATATTCACGGGAATGTTCCCGCTGACTGCTGCTGCCGAGGGCTCTCTTATCGGCGACATCGACAAGGACGGTGAACTGACCGTTTCCGACTCGTTGCTGACACTCCGTGCGATGAACGGACTATATGATTATGACGAGGGGGACTTGCCCGTGTTTGACGTTTGGAACGACGGTGCTATCGGAGTAGACGACGCGCTCGGCATTATGCGCAGTTCTATGGGAATGATAGGATCTTTCGGAAAGACGGGCGCGACGCTTTCCTTCACGCCCAACGCCGCTGCGACCGCCGCAACGGTGACGCAGGCGATGCTCGACCGCGCGATAGTTTCCACAGACGGCAGCTCCCGCATCGCGAAGGTTATGCAGAAGGCCGCCCGCGGCGAAAAGATCAGCGTTGTCACCCTCGGCGGCTCGATAACCCACGGTTCCGGCGCTTCGACCGAGAATAAGCGCTACGCGAACATAGTCGCGAACTGGTGGAGGTCCGCCTTCCCGGGAACGACGGTCAATTTCCACAACTCCGGCATCGGCGCGACCGGCAGTATGCTCGGCGTCCACCGCCTTGACCGCGACGTCTTCGCGCACGATCCTGACGTCCTCGTCGTCGAATTCGCCGTCAACGATACCAACAGCGGCACTCAGGAGAGCTATGAGAACCTGATCCGCCGCGTCGTCACTCAGAGTCCGGATACCGCGATCATAATGCTTTTTATGACGACCGAGTGGTTTGACGACAAGCAGGCGGAGGAAGTCCCGATCGGCAGGGCCTACGGCATTCCGATGATCAGCTACCGCGACGCGATCAAGCCCGAGTGCGAGAGCGGCAGATACACCTTCAAGAACCAGCTTTCCGACGACGGCACGCACCCAAACGACTTCGGCTACGCGATCGTCGGCAACCTGATCACCTCCTACCTCGACGGCGTCAAGGCGGTCTACGCGGATTACAACACGATAATACCCGAGATTCCGGCGCAGCCGATGACGAGCGAAAAGTACATGAACGCAAAGATGTACTGGTGCAATGAAGGCCTCGAGGCCACGTCGCTCGGCAGCTGGGTGAAGGACACCTATGCCTTCTACGATTTCCGCGGCTCGTGGTCGGTCACAAAGGGCAAGCAGCCGCTGGTCTTCGACGTCGACGCGCAGAACGTGAAGATACTCTATGAGAAGTCGATAAGCACGAGCAAGTCCGGCGTCATCCAGATGCGCGTGGACAGCACCCTCGTCGGCACGGTGGATTCCTACTTCGCGAACGGCTGGGGCGACTACCAGACCATCGCGGACGTCTACGACGGCACCGAGGTCAAGCACCATAAGCTGCGCTTCACGCTGATGACCGGCACCTTCCGCATCGCCGCAATCCTTCTGTCGTAAGCCGCGCAGCGGCTTAGCGTTCGCCGCAGGCGAACATATCGCGTCGGCGTAAGCCGGCATATCGCATTCGCGAAAGCGAATATATCGTATCGGCGCATCCGATATATCGCGCCGAACGACAGTGAGACATATCGTAAAAACCGCACCCGCGAGGGTGCGGTTTTTCTTATCCGCGCGCATTCGCGCAGAAGTCTCGCGTTTTTGTCATCCTGAGCGGAGCGGGCGAAGCCCGCGCAGCCGGAGGATCCCCCTCCTTTTGCAGCCGTTGCATAGGGGAAAGGGGATTCCTCGTCGGCTGACGCCTCCTCGGAATGACAGAAGTGCGCGAAACGCGAAAATGACATAATGACCCAACAAAAACGCCACCCGACGGGTGGCGTATTTTGTTATGCTTTTTAGCTTGCGCTTTGTAAGCTTATGCGGTTTTCGCTTATCTTTCCTTGCCGTAGGTTTCTCTGGCGACGTAGTGCGTGTGCAGGACCTCGTGCGCCTTGTGGCTGCCGGGCTTGCCGAAATACTCGTCGTAGAGCACCTTGATGACCGGGCTGTCGTGCGACTTGCGCAGCGGCAGGTTGGCGTCCTCTTCGTAGAGCGCCTTCGCGCGGATCGCCTTCAGGTCGGTGAAGTTGCGCACGCTCGCGGGCTGGATGGGCTGTCCGCCGCCGTTTACGCAGCCGCCGGGGCAGGCCATGATCTCCACGATGTGGTAGTTCGCCTCGCCTCTGCGGATGCGGTTAAGCAGCTCTCTGGCGTTCGCGAGGCCGGAGGCGACGGCCGCCTTGACCTCGAGGCCGGCGACGTTGTAGGTCGCTTCCTTGATGCCCTGAGTGCCTCTGACGTCGGTGAAATCGAGCTTCTCGAGCTTCTTGCCGGTCAGCGTTTCGACCGCCGTGCGGAGCGCGGCTTCCATAACGCCGCCGGTGGCTCCGAAGATCGCCGCGGCGCCGGTGGTGATGCCGAGCGGCGCGTCGAACTCCTCGTCTGGCAGGTTGACGAAGTCGATGCCCGCGCGCTCGATCATTCTGCCGAGCTCACGGGTGGTCAGCGCGACGTCGACGTCCGGAACGCCCGCGGCGCTCTGTCCGTCGCGGCTGCGCTCGAACTTCTTGGCGGTGCAGGGCATGATGCTGACGACGACGATGTCCTTGGGATCGAGGCCGTTCTTCTCGGCGTACCAGGTCTTGACGACCGCGCCGAACATCTGCTGAGGCGACTTGCAGGTCGAGAGGTTATCGAGGAAGTCGGGGAAGTTGTGCTCGCAGAACTTGATCCAGCCGGGCGAGCAGGAGGTGATGATCGGCAGCTTGCCGCCGTTCTGCACTCTCTCGATGAACTCGTTGGCTTCTTCAAGTATCGTCAGGTCGGCGCCGACGTCGGTGTCGAAGACTCCGTCGAAGCCGAGGCGGCGCAGCGCGGCGACCATCTTGCCCTTGACGTTGGAGCCGATGGGCATTCCGAAGCATTCGCCGAGCGTTACGCGGATAGAGGGCGCGGGGTTGACGACGACGTGCTTCGTCGGATCTTCGAGCGCCGCCCACACCTTCGCGGTGTCGTCGCGCTCATAGAGGGCGCCGGTCGGGCAGACCGCGGTGCACTGGCCGCAGGCGACGCAGGGGACTTCCCACAGATCCTGATCGAAGGCGCAGCCGATGTGCGTCTTGAAGCCGCGTTCGTTCGCGCCGAGGACGGCGACGGACTGGTTCTTCTCGCAGACGGCGACGCAGCGGCGGCAGAGGATGCACTTGTTGTTGTCGCGGATCATGTGCGGCGCGCTGTCGTCGATCTCGTAGTGATTCATCTCGCCCTTGTAGGCGTCGACGTCGTCCACGCCGTAGTCGTTGCAGAGCTTCTGCAGCTCGCACTTTCCGCTTCTGACGCAGGAGAGGCACTTCTTGTCGTGGTTCGAGAGCAGGAGCTTGAGGTTGGTCTTTCTCGCTTCCTGGATTTTCGCGCTGTTGGTGATTATCTCCATGCCGTCTCTGTCGACGGGATAAACGCAGGCGGCGACCATTCCGCGCGCGCCCTTGACTTCGGTAAGGCAGAGGCGGCAGGCGCCGATCTCGTTGATGTCCTTCAGGTAGCAGAGGGTGGGGATCTCCACGCCGGCGTAGCGGCACGCTTCAAGTACCGAAAGGCCGGTGGGAACGGTATAGTCTCTTCCGTTGATTTTAATGTTCAAAGTATCCATTCTGTTCTCCTTTCCGCTTACTGCTTCGAGATCGCGCCGAACTTGCAGGTGCTCATGCAGGCGCCGCACTTGACGCACTTGGCGGGATCGATGGAGTACGGAACTCCCTTTTCGCCGCTGATGGCGTCAGCCGGGCAGTTGCGCTTGCACATTCCGCAGCTCTTGCACTTCGCCGGGTCGATGACGTACTTCAGCAGGTTCTTGCAGACGCCCGCCGGGCACTTCTTGGCGACGATGTGGGCGACGTATTCGTCGCGGAAATTGCGAATGGTGGAGAGAACGGGGTTCGGAGCGGTCTGGCCGAGTCCGCAGAGGGAGTTGGCCTTGATGTACTCCGCGAGCTTCTCGAGCTCATCGAGGTCGGACATTTCGCCTCTGCCGTCGGTGATCTTCTCGAGGATCTCGAGCATACGGCGGGTGCCGACGCGGCAGGGCGTGCACTTGCCGCAGGACTCGTCGACGGTGAAGCCGAGGAAGAACTTGGCGATGTCGACCATGCAGTTGTCCTCGTCCATGACGATAAGTCCGCCGGAGCCCATCATCGCGCCGATGGCGGTCAGGTTGTCGTAGTCGATCGGCACGTCCATCTTCTCAGCCGGGATGCAGCCGCCGGAGGGACCGCCGGTCTGCGCGGCCTTGAACTTCTTGCCGTTCGGGATGCCGCCGCCGATGTTCT
>JAFRVI010000081.1 GCA_017438525.1 Clostridia bacterium | reverse complement strand
TCGATCGCCGTTGAAGTCGGCGGCTTCGCCGGCAGGGGAGACGCGGATACCTTCTACCTCTATCTGCCGCACCGCGACGACTACGTCGATATCCTCAACGGCGCGGGCGCGGTTCTGACGGAGGCGCTTCCGGATACGCATATCAGCATCCGTCTCGGCGTTTATCAGAACGTCGACAAAAGCATCACGCTGGAACGCCGCTTCGATCACGCGAACCTCGCCTCAAGTCGCTTCCGCGGCGGGCACGAGTCGCACGTCGGCTTCTACGACAGCAGCATGCACGACCGCGAGCTCTATACCGAGCGCCTGCTTGCCGACGCCGACAGGGCGATCGCGGAGCGTCAGTTAAAGGTTTATTACCAGCCGAAATACAATATACGGGGCGACCGTCCCGTGCTTTGCAGCGCGGAGGCGCTGATACGCTGGATCCATCCGGAGCTCGGCTTCATCAGCCCCGGCGCCTTCATCCCCGTTTTCGAGGAGCACGGCATCATCCACAAGCTCGACGTTTTTGTCTGGAACGAAACGGCGGCGCAGATACGCCGCTGGCGCGAAGAGTTCGGATTCACTCTGCCGGTCTCGGTCAACGTCTCCCGCGTGGATATGCAGACCGACGGCTTCGAGCAGCAGCTCGTGCGGATAGTGGAGGATAACGACATCGGATTCGAGGATCTGCGGCTCGAGGTCACCGAGTCCGCTTACGCGGAGGACGAGAGCGCTGTCGTCGGGATCGTCTCCAACCTGCGCGAAATCGGCTTCAGGATAGAAATGGACGACTTCGGCAGCGGATATTCGTCGCTGAATATGTTGAGCGAAATGCCGATCGACACGCTGAAACTTGATATGCGTTTCGTGAAGAATCTGACCGCGGGATCGAAGGGACTGCGTATGATCGAGCTTGTCGTCGGCGTCGCGAAGTTCCTCGAGGCGCAGACGATAGCCGAAGGCGTCGAGACGGCGGAGCAGGTGGAGCTGCTGCGCGGCTGCGGCTGCGACATGGTGCAGGGATATTACTTCTCAAAGCCGGTCCCGCCGGAAGACTTCGCCGCCTTCATCGCCGCCGAAAAGAAGAAAAAGCAGGAGGAAGCCGAATGCTTACAGTCGAAAAACTGAGAGAATGGGGCGCCGCCGTCGACGAAGGGCTCGCCCGCTGCATGAACGAAGAGGATTTCTATATAATGCTCGTCGGAATGGCGGTGACAGATAAGAAGCTCGACGACCTTGCCGCCGCGCTCGACGCGCACGACCTTGACCGCGCATTCGACGTCGCCCACACGCTGAAGGGGACGTACGGCGACCTCGCGCTCACGCCGATATACGCTCCGGTCAACGAAATGGCCGAGCTGCTCCGCGTCCGCACGGATACAGACTACTCCGCCTTGATCTCCGAGGCGAAAAAACAGAAGGCGATATTAGAAGAAACGGCGAACGCTTGACGCGTTCGCCTTTACTCTTTCATCCGTACGCAAACCTCGTCTCCGGCAGCACCGCAGAGGCGATCTCGATCGCCCGCGAACGTCGCCCGCCGCGCCCGTGCGGCAACGAAAAAACGGGATGCGCCCGCCGCCCGTGCGGCAACGTAAAAACGGGCTGCGCCCGCCGCCCGTGCATTGACTCGCGGCGCTGTGTTTCCGGCGCGGCGCAGTGCGTCCGCGTTGTCATTTTGCCGAATAAAACACGACTCCGAAAAGCAAAATAGGGCAGATTAACAGTTTTGTCATTTTGCGCCGAAAAAGGCAAATTTGTGTTGCATTTCCGCGCGCTATGCTTTATAATATTAGCATACGAATTACCAAACGACGATCGCGGAACGCGACGCTGTCTGTATGCCTGTCCGCTTGACGAATATCCTTCGATGGCGGGCTTTGTCATTCCCGGCTGAAAGACGGTCGCGCGAACGGGAGGAAGACCTATGCGTCTGCTCGAGGAACGTATAAAAACAGACGGCGTCGTGAAGGGGAACGATATACTCAAGGTCGACAGTTTCCTCAACCATCAGATAGATCCGCTGCTCGTCGACGCTATGGGCAGGGAATTCTACCGCCTTTTCAAAGACGAAAACGTCGATAAGCTCCTCACCATAGAGGCGTCCGGCATCGCGGTCGCCGTGATGGCGGCGAGGTATTTCGGCAAGCCGCTCGTCTTCGCGAAAAAGTCGCGTACATCCAATCTGTCGGACGGGGTCTGGACCGCGAAGGCGTTTTCGTTCACGCACGGCGTCGAGAACACGGTCATGGTCTCGAAGCAGTATCTCCGTGAAGGCGAACGCGTTCTGCTGATAGACGATTTCCTCGCCAACGGCTGCGCCCTGCGCGCCCTGCGCGACATCGTTCTGCAGGCGGGCGGGATCCCCGTCGGAGCCGGCATCGTCATCGAGAAGGCGTTTCAGCCCGGCGGCGCCGACCTTCGCAAGGAGGGGCTGCGCATCGAATCGCTCGCGCGGATAAGCTCGATGAGCGAAGAGAACGGCGTCGAATTCTGCTGACGTCCGCGTCTTTTAAAGAGTATAACCTGACAATACAAACCGAATATATACATTTTAATATCTTCCGCTTATATATCATTTGAGATATGGTCAAAAAGTTTCTACCGGGCTGCCGTAAATTGCCCGACTATAAGCAGTGTCTTATTATCGGTTGCTTTTAGTACGGGAACGGCTTTTGCGGTTCCCGTACGTTTTTTTGCCGCGGCTCCCGCGTTTTCCGTGTTATTCAATCCGGAGGGATATGAATAAATAATTCAAAATGGAAAAGGAGAAAAACCATGAAAAGAATTCTCAGCGTAATTCTCGTCCTCGTCTTCGCTCTGTCCTGCTGCTTCGCTCTCGCGGCCTGCGGCAAGGAATCCGAAGGCACCGACTCCGGCAACAGCGGCAGCGACGCCGCCGCCCTGAAGATCGGCGCGATCCTCGTCGGCGACGAGACTGAGGGCTACACCAAGGCCCATATGGACGGCATCAAGGCCGCCGCCAAGGAGCTCGGCATCGCGGACGACCAGATCATCTGGAAGTACAAGATCGAAGAGACCGACGCCGTTACCGAAGCGGGCAGACAGCTCATCAACGACGGCTGCACCTATATCTTCTCCAACTCCTACGGCCATCAGGACTATATGCTCGGCCTTGCGAAGGAGAACAGCGACATCCACTTCGTCTCCATGACCGGTGACACCGCCGACAAGAACGGACTTGACAACTTCAGCAACGCGTTCACCCGCGTTTATGAATCCCGCTACGTCTCCGGCGTAGTCGCGGGCCTCAAGCTCCAGGAGCTCATCGACGCCGGCAAGATCGCCGATAAGAACAAGGACGGCGACAACATCCGCATCGGCTACGTCGGCGCTTATCCTTACGCTGAAGTCGTTTCCGGTTACACCGCTTTCTATCTCGGCATAAAGTCCGTCGTTCCGAACATCGTTATGGACGTTCAGTACACCTCCAGCTGGTTCGATTTCGATAAAGAGAAGGCCGCTGCCGAGCTGCTCATGAACAGGGGCTGCATCATCATCGGCCAGCACGCCGACTCCGCCGGCGCGCCCACCGCTGTCCAGGAAGCGTTCAAGAAGGGCGAAGTCGCCTACTCCGTCGGCTACAACGTCTCCATGCTTGACGCCGCTCCGGACGCCGCTCTTACCTCCGCCTCCAACAACTGGAAGGTCTACTACAAGTTCGCTTTTGAGCATGCGCTGAAGGGCGAGAACATCCCCACCAACTGGGCCGAGGGATACAATCAGGACGCCGTTGAGATCACCGAGCTCGGCTCCTCCTGCGCCGAGGGCACTCAGGCGAAGGTCGACGAGATCATCGCCAAGATCAAGTCCGGCGAGCTCAAGGTGTTCGACACCAAGACCTTCACGGTCGGCGGCGCCGAAGTTACCGAAGCTTTCGCTACCGACAGCGACGGCGACTGGGTCAACGATAAGGACAACGTCGTTTACGACGGCTACTATCACGAGTCCGACGTCCGCAGCGCGCCTGCGTTCAATCTCCGCATAGACGGGATCACCGAACTCAACCCCAACGGCTGATACGAAGAATGATCAAGGGAAGCCGCCGGATCGGCGGCTTCCCTCATTTACTGTTGATACACCCCGGAGGAACAAATGAACGAAAAACGCACACCGGTCATCCAGTTAAAAGGGATAACAAAGCGTTTCGGAACCAAAGTGCTTGCAAACGACAACATCACGATGGACGTCCTTGACGGCGAAGTCCTTGCGCTCCTCGGCGAGAACGGAAGCGGAAAGACCACGCTGCTCAATATGCTGTCGGGCATCTACTACCCCGATTCCGGCGAGATCTACGTCAGGGGTAAACACGTTTCCATCAAAAGCCCTCACGACGCTTTCCTGCTCGGTATCGGAATGATACACCAGCACTTCAAGCTCGTCGACGTTTTCACGGCGACGGAGAACGTCGTGCTCGGGCTGAAAGAAAAGGGCGGTCTCGATCTCAAGGCGGCGGCGAACCGCATCCGCGAGATCTGCGGCGAATACGGCTTCGACGTCGATCCCGGTCAGAAGGTCTACGACATGACCGTTTCGCAGAAGCAGACGCTCGAGATAGTCAAGGCGCTTTACAGAGGCGCCGACATACTCATTCTTGACGAGCCGACCGCGGTCCTCACGCCGCAGGAGACCGAAAAGCTGTTCTCGGTCATCCGCAATATGCAGGCGGCGGGCAAGACCATAATCATAATCACGCATAAACTTCAGGAAGTCCTCGCCATTTCCGACAGGGTAGCGATCCTTCGCAAAGGCGAATACATAGATACGGTCAAAACGTCGGAGACCTCCGTCGCCGAGCTTACGGAAAAGATGGTCGGCAAAAAGGTCGAGCTCAACATCGACCGTCCCGAAGTCAAGGACCGCGAGCTTCGTCTCAAGGTCGGCGGGCTGTCCTGCAAAAACGCGGACGGCATCGAGGTGCTGAAGGACGTTTCGTTCGAGGCGTACTCGGGCGAGATCCTCGGCATCGCGGGCATATCGGGATGCGGGCAGAAGGAGCTTCTTGAATCAATAGCCGGTCTTCAGAAAATCGAGCCCGGCGCCGATATAACGTACACCGGCCCCTCGGGAGAGACGGAAACGCTTATCGGCAAATCCCCCAAGCAGATACGCAAAATGGGCGTATCGCTCTCCTTCGTTCCCGAGGACCGTCTCGGTATGGGACTTGTCGGCGGCATGGGGATGGTCGAGAATATGCTGCTGAAGGATTATACCCGCGGCGCCTCGCCGCTGACCGACAAAAAGCCCTCGAAGGAGCTCGCGGAGCGCATCCGCGAAGACCTCGGAGTCGTAACTCCGTCGATCTCGACGCCGGTGCGCATGCTTTCCGGCGGCAACGTCCAGAAGGTGCTCGTCGGCAGAGAGCTCGCGTCCGCCCCCACGGTGCTTATGACCGCTTACGCCGTGAGAGGCCTCGATATAAACACCTCTTACGTTATTTACGATCTGCTCAACGAGCAGAAGCAGAAGGGCGTCGCCGTAATATTCGTCGGCGAAGAGCTCGACGTGCTCCTCGCGCTTTCCGACAGGATACTCGTCCTGTGCGGCGGCCGCATCAGCGGAGTGCTCGACGCCCGCACCGCAACGAAAGAACAGATAGGATACCTTATGACCAATCTGCCCGACGCCGCGAAAGGAGGGGAAGCGGATGACGATCAGGAATAACGACCGTGAGCCGTTGATACATCTGACGAAGCGCGCTCCCCTGCCTAAATACGCGGGGCTCCTCATCAGAGCGGGGGCGTTCGTGTTCGCCGTCCTGTTCTGCGCGATCATCGTCTGGATAATGATCGGCGTCGACCCGATCACGTTTTTGAAGACGATGTTCACCGGCTCGTTCGGCATACAGAAGCTCGAGAACGCCAAAAACTTCAACTCCTTCTGGCGCATTTTCACCTCGAGCTATTTCTGGACGACCGTCAAGACCGGATGCAAGCTGCTGCTTCTCGCGGTCGCGCTCGCTCCGGCGTTCAAGATGAAGTTCTGGAACATCGGCGCGGAGGGACAGTTCCTCGCGGGAGCGATCTCCGCCACCTACATAATGTTCAACTATCCGGGGCTCAACCCCTTCGTCCTCCTTTTGCTCATGCTGGTCGTCAGCTTGATAACGGGAGCGATCTGGGGAGTCATCCCCGCGATCTTCAAGGCGAGGTTCAACACGAACGAGACGCTGTTCACGCTCATGATGAACTATATCGCCATCAAGATAGTCGACTTCTTCTTCAATAAGTGGAGAGGCGTCAAATCCGCGCTCGGTATAATCAACATAGATTCCGAAGCCGGCTGGATCAGATCCATGTGGAAGGGCACCGAGTCCGCCTGGTACAAGAACGAGGATCTGATCTTCATGATCGCCGTCATAGTCATCGCGGTGCTGATGTATTACTACCTGCGCCTGACGAAGCACGGCTACGAAATAGCCGTCGTCGGCGATTCGCAGAACACCGCCAAATACGCGGGCATCAGCGTCAAGAAGGTCATCATCCGCACCATGGCGCTCTCCGGCGCGCTCTGCGGACTGTGCGGATTCCTCTGCGTTTCCGGCCAGGGACACACCGTGAACTCCAACCTCGCGGGCGGATACGGCTTCACCGCGATAATCGTCGCGTGGCTGTCGAAGTTCAACACCTTCACGATGATGGGCGTTTCGCTGCTGATAGTCGCGCTCGAGAACGGCTCGGCGCTGATGTCGAACACCTACAACGACCTCGGCTTCTCTGTCGCGTTCGGCAAGATAATCGTCGGCGTGATGCTGCTGTTCGTCATCGGCTGTGAGTTCTTTATCAACTATAAAGTCAACTTCCGTTCGCGCAAAGCTCAGAAGGAGGCGGTCGAAGCATGATATTTGTCTGGATACAAAAAGCAATCGGGTTCGCCGCTTTCATCGCGCTCGCGGCGATGGGAGAGCTGCTGACCGAGAAATCGGGCGGCCTCAACCTCGGAACTCCGGGAACGATGTGCGTCGGCGCGGCGGCGGGATTCATCACCGCCTTCCGCTACTGCAACGCCGTCGCGAACCCGAGCGTCGTGATGGTCATTCTGCTGACGCTGCTGACCGCGTTCGCCGCGTCGGTGCTTATGGGGCTGATATACAGCTTCTTCACCGTCACGATGAGGATAAACCAGAACGTCGTCGGCCTCGTCATGACGATCTTCGGATGCGGCCTCGCCGAGTTCCTGTCCATCTTTTTCATCAAGTCGGAATCCGGCAACGTCCGCTGCGACTTCGCGAACACCGTCTTCACCGCGCGCATACCCTTCCTTTCGGAGAAGCTCGGTGTCGTTTCCGACCTGCTTTTCAGCTACGGCTTCATGTTTTATCTGACGATAGCGCTGGCGGTGATAATGACGCTCGTTTTCAACAAGACGAGAGTGGGACTCAACCTCCGCGCCGTCGGCGAAAGTCCGGCGACCGCGGACGCGGCCGGCATCAGCGTGACGCGGTATAAATACGCCGCGGCGTGCATCGGCAGCGGCATCACCGGCCTTGCCGGAGTCTACTGCGTTATGGAGTTCAAGAGCGGCGCGTGGGCGACGGCGGACCTCGCCAGCATCCAGGCGTTCGGCTGGCTTTCGGTCGCGCTCGTCATATTCGCGTTCTGGAAGCCGCTGAATCTGCTCTGGGGCTCGCTGATATTCGGCATCTTCTACTGGGCGTATCTGTACCTGCCGGAGCTGCTGAACGTTCAGCTTTCCACCGACCTTACGCAGATGCTGCCGTATATCATCACGATAGTCGTTCTGATAATCGTAAGCTTCCGCAAGAAGAAGGAAAACCTCGGCCCCGCGTCGTTAGGCGTGACCTACTTCCGGGAAGAACGCTGACGCGCCTCGCCGCAGGGGCGATCCCGATCGCCCGCGAATCAACGCGCAAACCTTACGCGCCCCCTCGATTAGGGCGCGCAAATCAGGGATACGCCGGTCTTAAAAAGGATCTTTTCGCGCCGGACTGCGTTGAAAGCGCTCGGAATACATACAGTATTCCATCGCGCTTTCGCCTTGTCCGACACAAAAATCTCTCTTTTTAAGATGCGGA
>JAFRVI010000080.1 GCA_017438525.1 Clostridia bacterium | reverse complement strand
TCCTCATCAACGCTCAGGGCGAAGACGTCGTTGCCGGCGTCCGTACTCCCCAGCAGATCTCCAAGGCCGGCTCCATCGAGTGGGCTCAGGCTCAGGGCATCAGCGAGGAAGAGCGTCTTGCCAAGTATCCCTCTCTCGAAGAGTACATGCCCGAGGTGTTCAAGGAACTTACCGACACCAAGAACAACCTTGAAAAGCATTATCATGACATGCAGGACATGGAGTTCACCATAGAGAACGAAAAGCTCTATATGCTCCAGACCCGTAACGGCAAGCGTACCGCTGCCGCCGCCATCCGTATCGCCTGCGACCTCATCGACGAAGGCATCGAGTCCGAAGAGGACGCGCTTATGTCCATCGACGCCGGCTCCCTCAACATGCTGCTTCATCCCGCGTTCGACTCCGCCGAGCTCAAGAAGGCAGTTCCCGTCGGTCACGGTATCGCCGCTTCCCCCGGCGCGGGCGTAGGCCACGCTTATTTCACCGCCGATGACGCTGTCGAGCACGGCAAAAACGGCGAAAACGTCATCCTTGTCAGGCTTGAGACTTCTCCCGAGGATATCGAGGGCATGAAGTACTCCAAGGGTATCCTCACCGTCCGCGGCGGTCAGACTTCTCACGCCGCCGTCGTTGCCCGCGGAATGGGCACCTGCTGCGTTTCCGGCTGCGGCGACATAAAGATGGACGAGGAGAACAAGAGGTTCACGCTTAACGGCAAGACCTATCACGAGGGCGACATCCTCTCTCTCGACGGCTCTACCGGTAACATCTACGACGTTGAGATCAAGACGGTCCCCGCCGATCCCAACGGCGGCTACTTCGGCAGGATCATGGAGCTCGCCGACAAGTTCAAGAAGCTGGGCGTCCGCACGAACGCTGACACGCCTTACGACGCCGCCCAGGCGGTCAAGTTCGGCGCCGAGGGCATCGGACTGTGCCGCACCGAGCATATGTTCTTCGAGGCCGACAGGATCACCGCGTTCCGCGAGATGATCGTCTCCAAGACTCTCGAGCAGCGCAAGGCCGCGCTCGATAAGATAATGCCCTTCCAGCAGAGCGACTTCGAGGGCATGTACGAGGCCATGGAAGGCAGACCGGTAACGATCCGCTTCCTCGATCCTCCGCTCCACGAGTTCGTACCGAACGCCGAGGAGGAGATCGAAGAGCTCGCCGGCCGCCTGAATATCACCGTCGAGGAAATACACAACGTCATCACCTCGCTGCACGAGTTCAACCCGATGATGGGTCACCGCGGATGCCGCCTCGCCGTCACCTATCCGGAGATCGCCGAGATGCAGACGACCGCCGTCATCAGAGCCGCCATCAACGTTCAGAAGAAGCATCCCGACTGGAAGATCGTTCCCGAGATCATGATCCCGCTGGTCGGCGAGGTCAAGGAGCTGGCCTTCGTCAAGAAGGTCGTCACAACGACCGCCGACAAGGAGATCGCCGCCGCCGGCATCGAAATGCACTACAAGGTCGGCACCATGATCGAGATCCCGAGAGCCGCGCTCACCGCGGACGAGATCGCTAAGGAAGCGGAGTTCTTCTCCTTTGGCACCAACGACCTTACGCAGATGACCTTCGGCTTCTCCCGTGACGACGCGGGCAAGTTCCTGAAGTCCTACTACGAGAGCAAGATCTACGAGAGCGATCCCTTCGCACGCCTCGACCAGAACGGCGTCGGCAAGCTTGTGAAGATGGCCGCCGAGCTGGGCAGAAAGACCCGCCCCGACATCAAACTCGGAATCTGCGGCGAACACGGCGGAGATCCCTCCAGCGTGGAGTTCTGCCACAAGGTCGGTCTGAACTACGTTTCCTGCTCGCCTTACCGCGTGCCGATCGCGAGACTGGCCGCCGCCCAGGCGAATATCAAGAACAAATAAGGAGAATACGCATACCGCGGCGTTCCCATTTATGCGGGAACGCCGCGGCATACGGAGAAAGGAAGGCCGCGGGGGAGCGTCCCCGCGGAGCACGCCTATGATGAAGGAAAAACTTCTCAAACTGCAAGCTGAGGCGATGGCGAAGATAACCTCCGCCTCCCAGCCCGAATCGCTCGAAGCCGCCCGCCTTGAATATCTCGGCAAAAAGGGCGAGCTGACGCAGGTGCTGCGCGGAATGGGCGAAGTCGCGCCCGATGAGCGTCCCGCGATGGGGCAGCTCGTCAACTCCGTGCGCGAAACCGTCGAAGCGGCGATAGACCTTCGCCGCCGCGAACTTTCGTCTAAAATAATGGAAGCCCGTCTGGCGCAGGAAAAGGTCGACGTGACCATGCCGGGCGAACCGGTCGTAACAGGCAGAAGACATCCGCTGAACACCGTGCTCGGCGAGATGATAGACATATTCACCAAGATGGGCTTCGACATCGCCGAAGGCCCCGAGGTGGAGTACGATTATTACAACTTCGAGGCACTGAACATCCCGAAGAACCACCCCGCGCGCGACACGCAGGACACCTTCTACTTCACGGATAACGTCCTGCTGCGCACCCAGACTTCGTCCGTTCAGATACGCGTCATGGAGAAGCAGAAGCCGCCTATCCGCATCGTCGCCCCGGGACGCGTTTACCGTTCCGACGCCGTCGACGCGACCCATTCGCCGCTGTTTCACCAGATGGAAGGCCTCGTCGTCGACAAGGGGATCACGATGGCCGATCTGAAGGGCACGCTCGAGAACCTCGCCAAGATGATGTACGGCGAGGACGCGGTTTGCCGCTTCCGTCCGCATCACTTCCCGTTCACCGAGCCGTCCGCAGAGATGGACGTGCAGTGCTTCGCCTGCAAGGGCGAGGGCTGCCGCCTCTGCAAGGGCGAGGGCTGGATCGAAGTCCTCGGCGCGGGCATGGTGCATCCGAAGGTGCTTCGCACCTGCGGCATCGATCCGGACGTCTACTCCGGCTTCGCGTTCGGCATCGGGCTTGAGCGCGTTACGATGCGCCGCTACAACATCGACGACCTGCGCCTGCTTTATGAAAACGATCTTCGTTTTCTCGGCCAGTTTTAAGGAGGGACGAAGATGAAGCTTTCAAAGAAATGGCTCAACGATTACGTTGAAATAGACGTGCCCGAGAGGGAATACGCCGAAAGGATGACCATGAGCGGCTCCAAGGTCGAGGGCTGGGAAGAGACCTGCGGCGAGCTCAGCCGCGTCGTAGTCGGCAGAGTGCTCTCCGTCGACAAGCACCCGGACGCCGACAAGCTCGTCGTCTGCAAGGTGGACGCCGGCGAAGCGGAGCCGATACAGATCGTCACCGCCGCCACGAACGTGTTCCCCGGCGCCGCCGTTCCGGTCGCGCTGCACAAGTCCGTGCTTCACGGCGGCAAGACCATCGAACGCGGCAAGCTGCGCGGAGTCGTCAGCGACGGAATGTTCTGCTCCGTCGCGGAGCTGGGCGTCACCGTCCACGATTTCCCGACCGCGATCGAAGACGGCATACTTATTATTGATGAAGACGAATACGACGCCGTTCCCGGAACGGATATCAGAGAAGCTCTCGGTCTTGACGATACCGTCGTCGAGTTCGAGATAACCTCCAACCGTCCCGACTGCCTGTCGGTCATCGGCCTCGCGCGCGAGACCGCCGCGACCTTCGGCCTTGACATCACCTATCCTTACGTCGACGCGGGCGAATACGCCGGCGACGACGTGAATAAGTATATCTCGGTTGAAGTCCGCGACGCCGATCTCTGCCCGCGCTACTCCGCGGCGGTGGTCAGGGACATCAAGATCGCGCCCTCGCCACGCTGGATGCGCGAACGCCTCCGCGCGAGCGGCGTGCGCCCGATAAACAACATAGTCGACATAACGAACTTCGTCATGCTCGAATACGGCCAGCCGATGCACGCCTTCGACCGCTCCACGCTGAAGGAAGGCCGCATCGTCGTCCGCCGCGTCGCCGACGGCGAAAGCATCACCACGCTCGACGGCGGCGAACACCCGCTCGACCGCGACACCCTCGTGATCGCGGACGGCGAACGCCCCGTCGCGCTCGCCGGAGTCATGGGCGGCGAAAACACCGAGATCCGCGACACGACCGAAACGGTCGTCTTCGAGTCCGCGAACTTCGACGGCGCCGCCGTCCGCATCGCGGCGAAGAAGGCGGGGCTTCGCACAGACTCCTCCGCCCGCTTCGAGAAGGGGCTTGACAGCCGCAATACGCTGCCCGCGCTCGTCCGCGCGCTCCAGCTCGTCGAAACGCTCGGCGCAGGCACCGTCGTGGGCGGCATAATCGACGTCGATAACGCGAACTACGCGCCGCGCCGGCTGAAGCTTGACGCCGGCTGGATCAACGGCTTCCTCGGCACCGATATCCCCG
Organism: Clostridia bacterium; assembly: GCA_017438525.1. Taxonomy (NCBI): domain Bacteria; kingdom Bacillati; phylum Bacillota; class Clostridia; species Clostridia bacterium. The sequence continues at coordinate 1,862 of JAFRVI010000080.1, read as the reverse complement.
TCGACCGTATGCGCGACATCCTCTCGGATATCGACTTCGATATCGACGGCGACGAGATAATCGTCCCGTCCTTCCGCGCCGACGTGGAATGCGAAGCTGACGTCGCCGAGGAGATCGCGAGATTTTTCGGTTACAATAATATAGGCGACACCATGATGAAGGGCGAGGCGTCCTCCCACGGCTACACCGACGCGGAGATTTTCCGCAAGCGCCTGCATACGTCCGCCGTATCGCTGGGGCTCTTCGAGATAATGACCTACTCCTTCATCAGCCCCAAGTATTACGATAAGATCAGACTGCCGATAGACAGCCCGCTGAGAAACTGCATGAAGATCAGCAACCCGCTGGGCGAAGACACCTCCGTCATGCGCACGACGATGATACCCTCCGCGCTGGAGGTCGTCGCCCGCAACTGCTCGCGCGGAGTCGTCGAGGGAAAGCTTTACGAAGAGGGCACGGTATACATCCCCACCGAAGAGGGCAAGCTCCCGCTGGAGCAGAAGCGCTTCACCGTCACCGTCTTCGGCGAGAACGCGGAATTCTTCGCCGTCAAGGGCATGCTGGAAGCGCTCTTCGCCGATATCGGCGTGGGCGAGGTGAAGTTCGCCGCGAAGTCGGACGATCCGACCTTCCATCCCGGCCGCTGCGCCGTTATAACGAAGGGCGGGAACGTCCTCGGCGTTATGGGGCAGATACACCCCGTCACCGCGCAGAACTGGGAGATCGCCGTTCCCGTCTTCGTCGCGGATCTTGACGAGGAGCTTATGCGCACTCTGCGCAAGCCGATAACCGACTATAAGCGCCTGCCGAAATACCCGGCGATCACCCGCGACCTCGCGCTCGTCTGCGACGAGAGCGTCGCCGCCGGAGACCTTTCGGATATCATTTCCGCCGCCGGCGGAAGCATCGTCGAGAGCGTACGCCTCTTCGACGTCTACCGCGGCAAGGGTGTCGAGGGCGGCAAGAAGAGCATGGCTTACAGCGTCGTGCTCCGCGCCGCCGACCACACGCTGACCGACGCCGAGGCGGAAGCCGCCGTCGCGAGGATACTCAAAAAGCTCGAAGCCGCGGGCGCGACTCTGCGCTCTTGACAGGGAAAACGCAACATGTTAAAGGAGGAGAAGACATGAACGACCCTACCATTCAATTCAGGATCAGATCGAACGATTCCGACGAGATGAAAAAGCTGCTCAAGCAGATCTACGCCGCGCTTGAGTCGAAGGGGTATAACCCGATCAATCAGCTCGTGGGGTACATTCTCTCCGAGGACCCCACCTACATCACCACCCACGACAACGCCCGCAGCCTTATCCGCAGGATAGACCGCGACGAGCTCCTTCAGGAAATGCTGAAGGTGTATCTCGAGCTGAAATGACCTTGTTTGAGGTGTGAGAAAGGAAGAGAATATGGACCTTTTGATGTATAAGGGCAAGCCGCTCGTCCGGCAGGACAACACGATCTACTACGGCAACATGAACGAGAAGTACGTCGCCATGATCCAGATCGCCGACTATACCGAGAAGAACGGCATGAAGCTGCCCTCCAAGCTGCTCGTGCAGCTCGCGCTGACCGATCCGGAGATACGTATGCGCGACAAGATCGTCAAGAAGACGGAAAAGACCACCCTCTACGACGCGATCGAGATCGCGGCGATCTGGCTCGAGCGCTCGCTCAAGCAGTAACGCGGCGTAATGACGGTAAGCGTTGAACGCCTCCCGATCAGGGCGCGCAAATCAGGGATACGCCGGTCTTAAAAAGGATCTTTTCGCGCCGGACTGCGTTGAAAGCGCTCGGAATACATACAGTATTCCATCGCGCTTTCGCCTTGTCCGACACAAAAATCTCTCTTTTTAAGATGCGGA
>JAFRVI010000079.1 GCA_017438525.1 Clostridia bacterium | reverse complement strand
CGGCCCCCCCCCCGGGCGATCCCCCTCCTTATGCAGACGGCTGCTTGAGGCGGGGGGTTCCTCGCTGGCGCTCGGAATGACAGACGCTTTCGCGCTCGCGCCGCCTCTGTCATCCCGAGGAGGCGCAGCCGACGAGGGATCCCCCTCCCTTTGCAGACGGCCGCTTGAGGCGGGGGGTTCCTCGCTGGCGCTCGGAATGACAGACGCTTTCGCGCCGCTTCTGTCATCCCGAGGAGGCGAAGCCGACGAGGGATCCCCCTCCCTTTGCAGACGGCTGCTTGAGGCGGGGGATTCCTCGCGCTCCGCGCTCGGAATGACAGGCGCTTTCGCGTTCGGAGCGGCGGACGCTTTCGCGCTCGGAGCGGCGTGCGCTCCGGCGTGCGTTTCCGCGGCGCCCGCGCTTCCGCTCACGCCCGCGGAACCGATGATCTCTTCCATAAAAATCCTCTCTTTCGTGCGGTTTTCTCTTGCAATTTGCAGTATATAGTGGTAGACTAATTATATATGTGCCATATATGCCCGCGGCTCCCCGACCCCTCACGCGAGGGAGGCGGGACCGTCGCCCGCACCGCAATTTAAGGAGACAACGCTTATGAGAGCAGCAAGACACGCAAAAAACGGCGTTAAGAAACTTCCGCGCGAGCTTTTCAGCTTACTGTTCATGCCCGCCGCGGTGCTCTATCTGGAGCTTTTTTTCCGGCTCTACTTCGTATCCGCGCAGAGCGGCGGCTTTTTTGATTTCATCGGCCGCTTCTTCGGCGCGGGACTCTGGCTGTCGATACTTTTCTCGGTGGCGGCGGGGATATTCTTCACGCTGCTCTGCACCTTCTTCAAGTCGAAGGTCAACCGCCGCATCGCGCTGGTGATCCTCGGCATACTGACGGTCTATTTCTGCGTGCAGGCGGTGTATTACCACGGCTTCGGCACGATACTGAAGATCACGCTCGCCGCGGACACGGGCGCGGACGCGGTGACGCAGTTCGCCGGGAACGCGATAAACTACACCTTCCAGATGCTCTGGTTCATCATATTTGCGTTCATACCCTTCGCGGCGCTCTTCGTCTTCGGCAGGAGCTGGAAGGCGAAGCGCGCGCACGGCGAGACCTGGCATACGCTCTTCGACAAGCCGCTGGTGAAGTTCGAGAAATACCCGATCCCCGCGAAAGCGGTGCTCGCCGTCGCCATGGTAATAATCCAGCTCATCCCGTGGGCGCTGATAATGATGACCAACAAGACGACCGGCCTGCGCGCGCAGTACACGAGCGCCTTCGAGCACACGCTGGCGGCGGAGAAGTTCGGGCTGATAACGACCGCGCGCCGCGAGCTCGCGATCGCCATCGGCGGCACGAAGGACGTCATCATCCTGCCCGAAGGCGGCGGCAGCGAAGGCGGCTCCGCGCAGGGCAGCGGCGGCGAAGGCGTCGTCTACGCGCCCAACGTCATGGATATAGACTTCGACGCGCTCATCGCGAACGAGAAGGACTCGGACGTCAAGAAGATGCACGAGTATTTCCAAAACCGCACGCCGACGAAGCAGAACGCCTACACCGGACTCTTCAAGGGCTACAACCTCGTGATGATAACCGCGGAGGGCTTCTCCCCCTACGCGATAAGCAAGGAGCTGACCCCGACGCTGTATAAGATGCAGCAGGAGGGCTTCCGCTTCCCGAACTTCTACACCGCGGGCTACGACGACACGATCACCGGCGAGTTCGTGCACACGACCGGCCTGATCCCGTCCAACGAGGTCGCCAACAATCTCAAGAAGGTCAAGAACAACTACCTGCCCTTCACCATGGGCGCGCAGTTCCAGAAGCTCGGCGTCTACACCTACGCCTACCATCCGCACACCTACACCTACTACGGCCGCAACGAAACGCACCCGAACCTCGGCTTCAACTCCTACAAGGGACGCGGCGGCGGAGTCGTCGACGGCAAGGAGAGCAGCAAGTACGCGCTCGAGCTGGAGCATCCGCGCTACTGGCCGGAGAGCGACCTCGAGGCCGTCCAGGCGTCCTTCAACGACTACGCGGGCAAGAACGACGACAAGCCGTTCCTCGCCTACTACATGTCGGTCAGCGGCCACAAGGACTACTACTTCGAAGACAATATGATGAGCTGGAAGAACCGCGAGCTCGTCAAGGACCTCCCCTACTGCGAAGAAAACCGCGCTTACATCTCCTGCAACATCGAGCTGGACAGAGCGATGGAGTGGCTGATGGCGGAGCTTCAGAAGACGGGCGAGCTTGACACGACGCTCTTCTGCATCACGCCGGACCACAAGCCGCAGATGCTCACCGACGCGCAGGTCGAGGAGATGGCGGGCAGAAAGCTCGACAGCGAGTTCGAGATCTACCGCAGCGTCTTCCTGCTCTACTGCGCCGGCTACAAGGACGCGCCGGAGATCACCGCTCCCGCCAACAGCGTGGACATCATCCCGACGGTCTCCAACCTGCTCGGCCTGGAATACGACAGCCGCCTGCTCTTCGGGCGCGACCTGCTCGATCCGACGGCGGAGCCGATAATCACGCTCCGCACGCGCAGCTGGATAAGCAACAAGGGGCGCTACAACTTCCGCACCAAGACCTTCGAGAAGGCGGAGGGCGTGACCTTCAAGTCGCAGGAAGAGGAGGACGCCTACGTCGAGCGCGTCAACAACGTCGTGAGCAACAAGTTCCGCATGTCGCACAACGTCATCTTCAAGGACTATTACAGGAAGGTGTTTCAGAAGTAATCGCGGGTAATCGCGCTTCGCGCGATCTTGGCTCCCCTGTGCAAGGGTAGCGAAGCGGGAAACGCGACCTTGGCTCCCCTGTGCAAGGGGAGCTGGATTGACGGACGCGTCAGCGGACGGCAAGACTGAGGGGTTGTTGGCTTCCTTAAAGCCGACTGCGTAATTGCACAACCCCTCCGTCAGTCGCTCCCTGCGGTCGCGCCTGCCACCTCCCCTTGCACAGGGGAGGCCTCCGCGCTCACGCGCGGAGCGCATATCACGTCCGCGCGAGCGGACGTATCACTTTGCCCGCAGCTCCGCTTCCACCGCTGCCTTGCCCTCGAAGTCGAGCATCCTCATCGCCATCAGCGCCGCTTCCCTGTTCTCCGGCCTGAAAAATCCCATAGCGAAAAGCTCTTTTGCGAGCTCGTTCTGCTCCATACGCGAGAACGGGCTCTTTTTTTCAGCGCTGACGCGGATATCGAAGACGGGGCGGCGCGTCCAGATGCCGCCGTCCGGCGCGGGGGTCTCCTGCACCGCGATCCCCTCGTTCGAGAAGGTGAAAAACTCGGCGGCGGAGGCCTTCCCCTCGAGGGGAAGGTGGCGCGAAGCGCCGGATGAGGTGTCGCCTTCCGCGCTCTGCCTCATATCATATCCTCCCGGGCCGGTCACGCGGAATACTCTGCCCTCTTTATAAAACTGCCTTATCAGCTCCACTACCGTCTCGCCTATCCTCGCGAAGGCGCGGTAGGACGCGGCGATGACGTCGCGGCTGATCTTGTTGCCGGCCTCCTGCAGCGCGATTATCGCGGAGGCCGCGGTGACGCCGCCTCTGACGCCGCCCTCGGTGAAGTCGCGGCTGCCGCTGGTCTCCTTCAGCTCGTTTATCTTCATCTGCAGCATCGTGGAGGCGAGGTTGGAGACGGGCGCGGCGATTATCTGGCGCACGCGGGTCTCGTCCGGCTCGCCCTCGACCTCGACGAGCGGCTTCGACCAGTCGAGGAACTCGTCGGGATTGAGCCCGGCGTTCTTCCTTATGAAAAATCTCGGCTTGCTGGTCATGACGGTGTTCTCCATGATGACCTGCGAGAGGCGGTCGATATACGCCTGCGGATCCTTCATCACGTCGACGTAGCCGAAGCCGACGGGCGTGCCCTCCTCGGGGAAGAGCACGTCGAAGACGACGGGGTAGCGCCCGTGGTCGTAGTAGCCGCGTTCGGCGTAGAGCTCGTCGTTTTCGGAGGCGTAGAGCAGCGTCTCGCCCGCGAACTTGCAGTAGTGCAGAACGGTCCTGCCGTCCCGCTTTTTCTTATAGTACCAGTCGACGACGAGAGTTTTGTCCTCGGTGGAAACGGATTCGTCGAAGACGTACTCCTTGACGTCGATGACCTTGCCGGCGCGGTCCTTTTTAAGCTGCGGGTACTCCTGCGTCAGCAGGTCGGTATCCTGCAGGCCGACGATGAAGAGGTCGCGCGACTGCTGGATATCGGTTATGCCCGGCTGCCAGAAGACGTTGAGCAGGTCGAGCTTGCGGACGGAGACGTCGCCGACGCCGCCGTCGAGGGAGGGATCCCAGAAGATGCCGTAGACGGCGGTGCCGTTCTTGAGCTTGTACCACCAGCAGTCGGAGTAGGTCTGCTCGAAGCCGCAGCGTTCAAAGACTACCGGCAGGACTTTCGAGAGGCGCTCGGCGGCGGGGCGGTCGGACTCCTCGCGCGGCAGGACGTTCGCGACGGGGAAGGCGTCCATCGCGTCGGCGTGCTTCGACGCGAGCGAGGAGAAGAGCCACGCGCTGACGGGCTGTTCGCGGTCGGCGGCGCTTTTGCGGAGCACCTCCCAGTGGCGGAGCTTGTACCAGCGCTCGTTCTCGACGACGCGCTTCTCGAGGGACGCCTTCGCGGCCTTGTACTTTTTCAGCGTTTCCGCCGCGCGCCGCACGTCCGCGGTTGTGATCGTGTTGTTCATGGGTCGTTATCCTTTCTTTCATCTGCCGCCAAAGGCGGCAATACCACTATGCGAAGCATAATACCACTGCGGCGAAGCCGCAATATCACTGACGCGAAGCGTCAATATCACCGCCGCCGCAGGCGGCGCTCCGTAGGGGCGATTATCAATCG